>JAUPKT010000355.1 GCA_030837305.1 Thermodesulfobacteriota bacterium | reverse complement strand
TTTGAGGAACTCAAAATACCCCTGGACCGAATCCTCCATGCTGAGCAATCCTATGAATACCATGATCCCATGATAGTCAACGACACGCTCCTCGGAGTCATGGAAGTGAAGTCAATCACTGAGCGGCAAGGCAAATCCGGCACCATGCATTATGTTCTGCTGGAAACAGTGTATACAAACCGGAATGACCGAATGGTACTGCGAGAAAATATGCTCATCGTAGAGAGAATGTGAGACCTGAAAGCATGCAAGAGGCTCTTTTCCATGACCTGAGAATAGGGGAAGAGGTGGTAAACCTAACCAAGAGTACCATTTCAAAAGGACAACTGGTCCGGTACGCAGGAGCATCCGGCGATTTCAACCCCCTCCACACCGATGACGAGACAGCTCGAAAAGCAGGTTTCGATGGAGTCGTCGCCCACGGTATGTTAATAATGGGGTTTCTCACTCAAGCGGCAACCACATGGATGCCGAAAAGGTTCCTGAAGAAAATCAATGTGAGGTTTAAGGCAGTCACCCGTGCGGGTGATACCATTACAGTGACCATGAAGGTGACTGAAAAACAGATCCAGGAAAACATCGGACGGATCGTGTGCTCCATTGAGGCAGTGGACCAGAATAAGCAGGCCAAAGCAAACGGAACCGTCGAAATGCACGTGCCCTTATGAAATGACCGGCCTTGCGCCGAATGGATCAAGGAGAAGAAAAGTGGATTTTGAACTAACCGAAGAACAGAGAATGATTCAGGATTTGGCATATAAGTTTGCCGTGAAAGAAATGGCGCCCATCGCCAAGGAATACGACCGACAGGAGAAGTATGCCCGCGAAGTCTGGCAGAAAGGCTGCGAAGCCGGCTTGGTTGGAGCACTTGTCCCTGAAGAATACGGCGGGCCGGGATACGGCTTCCTCGAATTGGCCCTAATTTCCGAACAACTGAGTCGCATAGACCTTGGCATGTGCCTGTGTGTCGTGGCAGCCACTTTCGGCTCTGAGCATATCATCTTCTTCGGTTCCGAAGCGCAAAAAAAGAAGTACTTGCCGCGTCTGGTTGCAGGTGCAATGATTTCCGCCGGGGCATTCACGGAGCCCGACGCCGGAACGGATGTGGCTTCAATCCGTACCCGGGCAGTAAAAGACGGCGGGGATTATGTGATCAACGGCAACAAGATGTTCATAACCAACGGTACGATATGTGATTTCATGACGGTTCTCTGTGTGACCAATCCTGAGGCTGAAGTGAAACATCGTCGTCACAGCATCATACTGGTGGAAGCGGATCGACCCGGTATCACCGCGACCAAGATCCAGGGGAAAATGGGCGTGAGAGCCAGCGATACAGCGGAACTCGCATTCGATAATGTGCGTGTGCCCCAGGAGAACCTGATTGGAAAAGAAGGTGCCGGTTTCTACCAGTTGATGCATTTCTTTGATGCAACAAGGACAATGGTGGCCTCCCAAGGCGTTGGCCTCGCCCAGGGGGCTCTGGACAAGTCTCTGAGATATGTGCGGGAGAGACATGTTTTCGGTCGGCCACTTGCCGAGAACCAGGCAATACAATTTCAGCTTGCGGAGATGGCGACGCGCATCGAATTAGCCCGCATTATGACCTACAGAGCAGCCTGGCTCGTGGATCAGGGGAAGACCAATCCCTCCATCAACGCAATGGCAAAATACTATGCTGCCGAAACAGCGGTGTGGGTCTGCGACAAGGCATTGCAAATGCATGGGGGATATGGGTACATCGACGAGTATGACGTACAGCGTTTCTATCGTGATGCCAAAATCTTGGAGATTTATGAAGGCGCAAAAGAGGCCGAAAAGATGACCATAGCTCGTAGGCTCTTTTAGTTAATGGCGCTGAGAAATTTTCAGAGAATGGAATGAATTCATGGTCAAGAGCCTTCTCATTGTGAATACCGGCGACGGCAAGGGCAAGACCACGGCCGCACTGGGACAGGTGTTTCGGGCACTCGGCCATGGATTCAAAGTCTGCGTACTTCAATTCCTCAAAGGTACGTGGAAGTATGGCGAGTTGGAAGCTGCCAAGAGGTTTCCCGACCTGCTGGAAATTCACACCCTCGGCAGGGGGTTTACATGGCGGTCGGATAATATTCAGCAGGATATTCAGGTGGCCAAAGAAG
This sequence comes from Thermodesulfobacteriota bacterium, assembly GCA_030837305.1. Taxonomy (GTDB): domain Bacteria; phylum Desulfobacterota; class Desulfomonilia; order Desulfomonilales; family Desulfomonilaceae; genus JAUPKT01. Next base: position 1,731 of record JAUPKT010000355.1, on the reverse strand, counting down.
CGTGGGATTTTGCCAAACAAGTTATCGCCTCTAGAAAATTCAAGTTGGTGGTCCTCGACGAGCTGACCTACCTCATATCCTACGGCATGGTTGACGAGAAGGACATTTTGGAGTGTCTGAAAAACCGTCCGGAAGGGCTTCACGTCATCGTGACCGGTAGAGATGCGTCTTCAGGGCTGAAAGATCTGGCCGACCTAGTGACAGAGATGAAGGCAATAAAACATCCGTTCAATGAAGGCATAAAGGGACAACGGGGCATAGAATTCTAGTACATACTCAGACCATGACGCCGACATTTGTCCGCTCGGAACAGGTGCTCCATCTAGGAAACAGATCGGCAGGACCCACACAAAAAACCTCGGCCATTCACTGACCTTCAATGAAATACATCTGAGGACAAAGGTTTCCATCATGACTGCACTCGTCTTAGATATTGTACAACACTTGGGAGCAGCCGTCGTTGCAGGCGGCCTAATAGGTTTCGAACGAAGCTATCATGGCCGACCTGCCGGCTTCCGCACCCATGCCTTGGTCTGTATGGCTTCAAGTATTCTCATGCTCATAACGATATATCAAAAACAGTGGTTTTCGGGAGCCGATATAGAAACCGTAAGAATAGATCCAACACGCATGGCCCAGGGAGTGATGACCGGGATTGGTTTTCTCGGTGCCGGAGTCATCATGAAGGAGGGACTATCCGTTCGAGGGCTCACTACTGCTGCATCAATATGGATGACAGCGGCCATTGGAGTTTTGGCCGGAGTGGGTTTTTACATCGCTGTACTCATTGGGACAATTTTCACTCTGGGAGTGGTCTCTGTCTTCCGCTGGGTCGAAGCTATAATCCCCACACTCGCCTATGCCCATCTTACAATGCGGTTCCGCAGAGACATGGCGATTCCGGAATCCGAGTTGCTCGAAATGATTATGGGGCAAGGATTCACTGTAGCCAACATGAGCTATTCATCCGAACAGGAGTCCGACTTCTTTGAATATTCCATGACGATCCGTACGCCCGTGAGAGACAATATGCGTAGACTTTCCAGCATTCTTGCGCATAAGGAATCGCTGATAGGATTTCAGCTTGTTCAGACGGGAGACTAATGACACAAGTCACGGATCATCCGGTTGACGACAAATTGTCTTGAGTGACCCCTCACTCGGATATTCCACGGTTCATCATGTGATTCATTGTCCGATGTTTTTCGGCCGGTCGCCTTCCAGAGACGTTCCACACGAATATTGTCCATCCGCACGCGACAAGACCATAGTATGCTATTGTGTGAAGGTTGAAGAACACTTGGTAGACTGCCCAGGAGGAATCATGACTCTGCATTCCAGCCCCAGCCACAGCTTGACAGTGAGATTGAGATTCCCAAGGCGTCCGGGGGCCTTGGCGATGATCGCTTCTACCATTGGGCAAAACGAAGCGCTCATAGGGGCTATACCAATCGTCAAGATCGAGAAAGACAAGGTAACGAGGGACTTTGACATTTACGCCGGAGATGAAAATCACGAACAAAGAATCATGCAAGCTATAAAGGAACTTCCGGATGTAGAGTTGATCTCCATAACCGACAGGACATTTCAGTATCATCTGGGTGGTAAAATAGAAATATGTCCGACAAAGCCACTGGCCGGGAGAGAGGACCTGTCGATGGCCTACACTCCTGGAGTGGGGCGAGTCGCCACCGCCATTTCAAAGGATGCCCGTGAAGCCTATTCGTATAC
>JAUPKT010000354.1 GCA_030837305.1 Thermodesulfobacteriota bacterium | reverse complement strand
AGTCAAAGGCGTGAAGTGTCCATAGTCAATAGTCTGAACCAACTATAACGTCTCAGTCCCATAGAATCAACCATGAAATTCTTGAGAAGGCCTCTTGTTGCTCACAAACGGTGAAATAGAAACACGAATGTCCTTGTTTTCTCTCCTCTACGCTGAAACAACGCCCCTGATAGTGGTCAGTGTTGACACGGCCGTTCTCGAGACCTACAATCAGTTCCGAATAAACCTTGGGACGATGACATGAATGAAAAACAGTATCTGATAGATGATTTGAATATGCACGAGAGCTGGAGGATATTCAGAATCATCTCGGAGTTAGTTGACGGATTCGAGACCCTTGCAGATATATATCCTGCGGTGTCGGTTTTTGGGTCAGCGAGGAGTGTAGAGGGAGATCCGGTCTATCAGATGGGACGCGAAGTCGGTCGCCTCTTGGCCAAGGCCGGGTTTTCGGTGATCACGGGAGGCGGTCCCGGAGCAATGGAAGCCGCCAGCCGGGGGGCTTATGAAGCAAACGGCAAATCCATAGGCCTTTGCATCGAGTTGCCTCGGGAACAGGCCGCGAATCCATACACGAACATTCGAATTTCATTTAGATATTTTTTCGTTCGGAAAGTTATGTTTGTAAAATACGCAGTAGCATACGTCATCCTCCCAGGTGGCTTCGGGACGCTTGATGAAGTCTTCGAGGCTCTCACTCTCATTCAGACCCATCGGATCAAACCATTTCCCGTTATCATGCTTGACAAGAGCTACTGGCGGGACCTCAATTCGTGGCTGAGAAAAACCGTTGCCGGAAAGACCGGTATGATATCCCCAGAAGATTTGGAATTGTTTTACGTTGTTGATGACCCCCATGAAGCAGTCTCAGTGATCAAGAAAACAGTCATCGTCTAGCGTCTAAATCACTTTCCAACCATACTTCACATGCAGTGCGACGAATTGGACATTGTGGTTGTGGGAGCCGGTCATGCCGGCTGTGAAGCCGCGTTGAGTTGCGCTCGCATGGGCCTGTCCGTCCGGCTCTACACTCTGAACGCCGATACGGTTGGGTTGATGCCGTGCAATCCCTCCATCGGCGGTTTGGGGAAGGGACATCTCGTGCGTGAGATAGATGCGCTTGGCGGGCAAATGGGGCAAGCGGCCGACGCATCGTGCATCCAATACAAACGTCTCGGCACGAGTAAGGGACCGGCTGTGCAAGGCTCGCGTATGCAGTGTGACCGCTTTGAATACTCCCTTGTCATGAAAGCGGTAGTGGAAGCGGAGCCTAACCTCACCCTGCGCCAGGAGATGATAACCGGTTTGATCGTGCATCACGGCACGTGCAAGGGAGTCCGTGAGCGCTGCGGACTCGAAGTATATTGCAAAGCGGTTATTCTTGCCACCGGAACCTTTCTGAACGGCAAGATTCATGTTGGAGAGGTGTCATACGGGGCGGGGAGGGCAGGGGAGTTTCCTTCCATCGAACTGGCTGCTCAAATCAGGGCACTCGGGCTGCCCATGGGCTGTTTCAAGACAGGCACGCCGCCTCGAGTGAAAGGATCATCCCTTCATCTTGACATGATGGAAGAAGATCCGGGCGATGAGTTTTTGAGGCCATTCTCTCTGAGAACCCACGCCATAAGGCGACCTGTACGGTCCTGCTTCAAGACGTACACATCGGTACATACGCATGAAATAGTGCGACGCAACCTAAGTCGCTCGCCACTCTACTCGGGTACCATAAAAGGAACGCCTGCCAGGTATTGTCCGTCCCTGGAAGACAAGATTGCGCGCTTCCCCCAGCGGGAGCGGCATCTCGTGGTAGCAGAACCGGAAGGCCTCCGTACGAATGAAATGTATGTGAAAGGCTTGGGGAATTCCCTGCCCAGTGAACTCCAAGCGGAACTGGTACAGTCTGTCCCAGGGTTAGAACATGCGGAAATTATTCGACCGGCCTATGCCATAGAGTATGAGTTCATTCATCCCACCGGTCTCTTGCACACCCTGGAGACGAGAGCTATTCACAGGCTCTATCTCGCCGGGCAAATCAACGGAACATCAGGATATGAAGAAGCAGCGGCGCAGGGTCTGTGGGCGGGAATAAACGCGGCATTGGCCGTCAAAGGCCTGCCCCCATTCCTTCTGGATCGTTCGGAAGCGTACATGGCGGTCATGGTGGATGATCTTGTGTCCAGAGGGGTGCAAGAGCCTTACAGAATGTTCACGTCACGTTCCGAGTATCGTCTTCTCTTGCGCGAGGACAATGCCGCCTTAAGACTCCTTAAGAAGGGTAATGAGTTGGGACTCATACCGAAATATCTCGTGGACGAACTCGAGTCCAAAGAGATGCTCCTGCAGCGAAATCTACAACTGCTCGAGACAGTGCGCATCAAGCCGTCTCCAGAGGTTAACTCCCTCGTCCAAAATAAGGGAGGCAAAGAAATTCTTCAAACGTTGAGCGGCAAGAAATTCCTTAAGAGACCCGAAATAACGGTAAATGATCTCATTGCTTTGGAGGTTATTGGGGGAGACTTGTCCTCTGAGGAGCGCAACCTCCTGGAAATAATGGTCAAGTACGAAGGCTACATTGAGCGTCAGCGCCGGGAGGCCTCCCGGGCGGAAAAGATGGAACATGCACTTATCCCGGATGACTTGGATTTTCAATGCGTTCCGGGTCTTTCCAGAGAGATGAAGGACCGCTTAATGGCAGCACGCCCACGGTCCCTCGGGCACATGTCACGAATCCCGGGTGTGACGCCAGCGGCTCTGACGGCAGTGATGGTGGGCTTAAGAAACAGGCGTGGTCTTGAGCAACAGAAATCCACCAGACCGCAATGGTAAGGAATCAACACAATGCCAGGCCATACAGAGAGCATCCCCCACTTGCCTCAAAAAAAATGGACGAGATAGGGAAGATATGCCGATTCGCTCACCAAGGCGGTTTCTTAGGGAAACAACTTTTGAGCTATTGACGCCACATGTCTACCTTGGAATCGCGCGATAGCCTTCTCGTTCTCTGTTGGCAAACGAGATCCATCCGAGCCGGCAAGAGTGCTTGCTCCGTACGGGCTTCCTCCCGTTACTTCCGTCATGACCGTCAGTCTTTGTTCTGAATATGGGACCCCGACTATGATCATCCCGTGATGGAGGAGTGTGAGGTGGAAGCTCGTAATGGTCGTTTCTTGTCCACCGTGTTGCGTCCCCGTGGAGGTAAAGACACTTCCTACCTTTCCTATAAGGGCCCCTTTGGCCCACAGACCTCCCGTCTGATCGAGGAAGTTTCTCATTTGGGCGCACATATTGCCAAATCTCGTAGGTGTTCCGAAAATAATTGCATCTGCGTCGGCCAGTTGTTCTGGTGCAGCAACCGGTATGTGGGAAAAAGCCTTGCGTGCTTCTAAGGCTCCGCTCTTTGCCAAAACATGCTCCGGCACCAATTCCGGCACCTGGAACAACCGGACAGAGTTTGGTGCTGCCTCGGTGACGCCTTGGGCGACCTCCTCCGCAAGTCGATAAACATGTCCATACATGCTGTAGAAGATAATCTGTACTTCCATCTCGGGTCTCCTTGCCTAAAAAGAGAGAATGTCCAACGCAAGTTACATTCTATCAATCCGCTCCCGGTGTATCAATGTTGCGGGGGCGTCCTTTGCTTGCAAAGTTGTCCTTGGATCCTGGCAACTATTTTCTGTCGGTCGAAAACAAACGGAAGCAAAGCTCTTCGAAATAGTCTGTTAGCATGAAATATTGACGTCCAGTAGGCGGTCTTGGAACCAAGCATTCGAGCCCCCAAGGACAGAAGACGGGAAAACCGCATGAAACGCTCGTCCATCCCCGAGATGATTTCCGGCATGGAAATTGCCGCATCAACCATCTGATCGATAGTTTCTTTGACGTCGAGTTCGGGGGAGAAATACCACAACTGGCTCAGGGGTTCGTTCGAACCGGTGACAATGCCTTCAGATTGGGCAATATCCCAAAGTCGAGTGCCGGGATACAGGCGAACTCCTAGCATGATGTTGGCCAACTGCGTACACTGTTTCCCATTGTTTTTAAGATAATGTGAGCAAAAATCCAGGGTTTCCTGGAATGTGTTTCTGGTCTCTCCAGGACCCCCAACCATAAAAAACCATAGCACCTTGAATCTCGTGTGCATGATGAGTTGGGCAGTCTTCGTAACATCTTCGCTCGTGAATGATTTCCCGTAGTTTCTTAACATGCTGGTTGACGCTGATTCCGGGGAAACATGAAATGATCTGAAGCCAACCCTCCACATGAGTCTCAGGAGGTCTTTATCCACGTTTTTGGGTGTCAGGGAGGTGGCGGAGAAAACGGCCTTCCATGGTCTTCGCGCAAGCTCCTCGAGAATTGCAACGCAATGGTCAAAGGGATCATTAAACAGGGAATCAACAAACTCAAAGGACCTGGGACGGTGGCGCGACAGTGCCTCTTCTATTT
>JAUPKT010000353.1 GCA_030837305.1 Thermodesulfobacteriota bacterium | reverse complement strand
TGCCCTGCAGCCGGCCCATCCCGGCATGGCATATTGAGGGGCAAGAATAGTGCCGTTTCTGTAGGCTGATAAAATTTCGTTGATGTTTCCTGACAACCACGGAACCAATGTCATGCCTCTGAGAATAATTTGTTCGTTCATCCAACAACTGATTCCGCCGCATAGGACAGTATGTACCGACAATTTCAAGAGACGATCCGGCCGGCTATGACGACCGACAGTTGACCAATCTTCAGTTGCAACCTCCGAATCGCCCTCCGCAGTCTGCACAAAGATGACCACCCGCCGGCAAGTATCAAAAACCGGTGCAATCCGACCTTGGTATTCAGAAACGGCAATTTTCATTATTCTTGCCCCGCTTTAATGGAAGCAATATCTGTGCCAATCCAATTTCCTTTCCTGGAGAACCCTCTCCACCCAGACCGGAACAAAGAAACGACTCACCTTAACTCGTCTCCTCGCTGAAGATAGAAGAGAGGGCCTTGGGTTCAAGTTTCATAATGCACCATCCAACCTCGAGGGACGGTGCATTATGCAGTTATCCGTCGCCGGCAGATGCTCTTCTTCACAAAATGAAAAAAAAACGCTACAAAGGAGCCGCATTAAATGCACATACAAGAGATTAAAGAGCTAAATTCATGAATAACAAATTAGGGAAAATTCTCGTTACAGGGGGAGCAGGCTTCATCGGGAGCCATATCGTAGAGGGACTCATTGAGTCAGGATCTCAGGTGATCGTCTTCGACAATTTTGCCACTGGAAAACCAGAGAATCTTCAGAGCCTTTGTGACGGAAGAGTGAAGCCAGGAAGAGATTTTGAGGTGATCACTGGGGACATAAGGGATTTTGAGGCTTTAGATGCGGCTACCCGGCAGGTCGACGCCATCGTACATCAAGCAGCCTTGGGCAGTGTTCCCCGGTCGGTCGAGGACCCCTGGACGACGCAAACGGTGAATGCAGACGGCACTTTGAATGTCTTTCTGGCTGCAAGAAAGAACAACGTTCGCAAGGTTGTCTACGCGTCTTCGTCTTCAGTGTACGGTGACACTCGGCGACTCCCGAAGAAGGAGGGCAAAGAGGGCGTTACGTTGTCTCCCTATGCCCTGACCAAGAAGGTAAATGAGGAGTATGGCCGTCTCTTCCACAATCTGTACGGATTGGAAACCGTGGGCCTGAGATACTTCAATGTTTACGGTGCGCGGCAAGATCCCACTTCGGAGTACGCTGCCGTCATCCCCAAGTTCGTGACCGCTTTGCTGCGGGGTGAGCCGCCTGTCATTTACGGCTCAGGAAAACAGAGTCGAGATTTCACGTACGTCAAGGACGTGGTCGAAGCAAACATTCTCTCCTTGCAGGCTCCGGAAGAAGCCTTTGGAAAGGCTTTTAACATAGGGGCCGGGTCGCGCACGTCCCTCCTTGAACTGCTGGCCCGCTTGGCTGAACTGCTAAATTCTTCCATAAGACCCATCCATGATGCCCCACGGCCCGGCGATGTCATGCACTCCTTGGCTGATACGACGCTGGCGTCTGACATCCTCGGTTTTGTTGCACGTACTGATTTGAAGAAAGGGCTCGCTTCAAGTATTGAATACTACAAGTCTCTGCTTCCGTGAGCGCAAGCAAAATGAAAACCCGGAGCGGGGTTAGGGGGGATGCGCCGGGTTTTCGTCCATGCACAGCTTTCGCTGGTAGGTTATACTCTTATATCACAAGAAGGCGCATAAAATCAACGAACATTGGTAAATGGCCGGGATCACGAGGATATGTCACCGCAACAACCCAAGTGAATCACGGTCATATTCTGTGTCCTTAACAACGAGCGCACCCATTCCACTCGATCTTTGTCACCCGCCGCTTAATTGTTTGCTGTTTTTATCAGTAAGGAAATATAACGGGAGGCATTCGGGCCTGGTACAAAAACAAAAACAGTCCGACCCTAACCCCTGTACCCTCAGCCGGACTGCATGGAATTGCCGATTCGTGAGAAACGGCAAAAACAAATTGTAAGTTAAAGAACACGCTATACATACATGCCCGGCCCCCCGTTTGTCAAACTAGAAAACACTTTAAGGTCAATAGTACAAACATGTTAACTACAAACCTCCAATTCAAGATGTTTCTTGGAGATCTTCGGGTGCCGTTTTTTCCTGATCCGTCCCGGAACAGCTGTCCCAGACCCCCTACAACCTTGAAACACATGTCCCGGAAATCCCGGCCCGATAATTTTTTGAAAAAAGATCCAATTATGCTATGTTGAAAACCCAGCCCTTTGGCCCGAAATGCTGCATCAGAGTCCTAATAACAGGAGGCCTTTGTGAGAACTTTCGAGTATTTCAAACCCACAACAATTGCCGAGACGCTCAACCTTCTCAAGGAGATGGGGGACAGGGCACGTGTCATAGCAGGCGGTACAGACCTAATGATCCAGTGGAAGAAGAGGCTCATATCTCCCGATTACTTGGTCTCGTTGCGAAATGTCTCGGAGATGGATTTTGTTCGGCTCAATGGTGGCCTCTCCATTGGTAGTGCAACTCGACATCGCACATTGGAACTCTCCCCAATGATACGCCGAGACTTTCCGATCATTCACGATGCAGTGAGTCAACTGGGGTCGGTTCAAGTGCGAAATTCCGCTACCATTGGCGGCAACCTCTGCAATGCCGCCCCGTCGGCCGACACAGCCCCTCCCATGATCTGTCTGGAAGCCAATGCAGTCATCTCAGGCCCAAATGGAGAAAAGACCATTCCCATGACAGAGTTCTTCAAAGGGCCAGGAAAGACAATTCTCCAAACCGGAGAATTGCTGACGAGGTTGGACATTCCCCAACCGTTGCCACGCACCGGCATGGCCTATTGGAAACACACCCGGCGCAAGGCCATGGACCTGCCAATTTTGGGTGTAGCGGTGCTCTTGTCCTTTGAAGACGACATGAAAACCTGCGCGAGGGCCAGAATAGGACTGGGAGTAGCCGCCCCTACGCCCATGCGGGCCTATGAGGCTGAGAAATTCCTGGAAGGTCGTGTCATAGATCACGATGTGTTGGCCAAGGCCGGAGAAATCGCGGCGGAATCAGCCTCTCCTCGGACTACCATTCGTGGGTCCGAGTGGTATCGCCGCGACATGGTACGGGTGTTGGTGAAACGGACAGCTCTTCTGTGCGTCCAAAGGGCCCGGGGAGCCAAATCTACTTGATGATTCTGATTGGCAAGACCAGTCGCATTGGAGCAAGAGAATATCATGCACAAACAACGGTTGTGTCCGCCCACTGTCATTGGGAACACGACCGGAATTGAAAGGAGTTCCTCAATAATGAAGCGGACCATAAGCTTCACCGTGAATGGAGATTCCGTCCAAGTTGATGTTTATCCCCACTGGACTCTACTCAG
>JAUPKT010000352.1 GCA_030837305.1 Thermodesulfobacteriota bacterium | reverse complement strand
GATGGGTTCCAGCGCGATCTGCCCTGAAATGAAGAGGAGATCGCCGGATCTTATGGCCTGCGAATATGGCCCAAGGGCTTCCGGAGCCTTCGTTGTTGAAATGACTGACCTCATGCTGTTCATGGTTACCTCCAATAGCTGAGCAACACAATTAGTAAGAAAATAAAGATCGCGAAGGGCCGTCTGATAACGTCGTCTCTTGGAACCCTCCCAAATTGTCCTTCACGTCAGGAACAGCTCATGGTATGAATATCATAACGAAGTGTTCTTTTGGAGATTACTTCTACAGGGAAGAGTGATTCACCACGAAACCGATTCCAAACGAGGAGATCTGGTAACACCATGGAAACACTATATAAAGACTTAGCAAGTCGCATTGGGCTCGGACAATCTCAACTGATCTCAGATATATGGAGACTCATTGCGAATCCGGAAGAGGCGAGACTGCTTCTGGCTCTTCCGGGGAACGCTCCCGCTTTGGCCGAAAAATGTGGTCTTCCTGAACATGAGGTTGCCCAGATGCTTCAAACCCTTTTCGTCAAGGGAGTAGCATTCCCGTCGGCAAAGACAGACCCTCCGACGTACAAAATGTCCAGGGATCTGGTCCAGTTTCACGACGCTTCCATACTGTGGCCTGATGCGTCTCAAGAGTTCCTCGATCTCTGGCAGGAATTTATGGAGCGCGAATGGCCTGAAGTGGCTATAACATTCAGCCAAATGATGCCAAGACCGTTTACTCGTGTTATTCCAGTCGGGGTAACGATCCAGGCAAAGACACACATCCTCGCCTTTGAAGACATCAAAGAGATCGTAGATAACGCGCAGACAATCTCAGTGACCAAGTGTACGTGCCGTCTTACTGCACACAAGTGCGACAAGAAGCTCGAAGCCTGCTTACAGATAAATCGAGGTGCGGAATACAACATCGCACGGGGTACAGGAAGAAAACTTACCAAAGAGGAGGCGCTAGAGATAGTGCGCGATGCAGAACAGGATGGATTGATTCACGTAGTCATGAATAAGCAGGAAGTTGATCAATTCATTTGCAACTGTTGCCCGTGCTGCTGTCAGACGATGCCCATCCTCATACAACGCGGCATCAGCGTCGTTGAACCGAGTCGCTTTGCGGCACTGGTCGATCCCGAGACGTGTTCATCGTGTGGGACTTGTATCGAGAGGTGCTATTTCAGCGCAATAACTCTGGAGGAAGGGGAGTCTGCTTCTGTTGATCAGTCAAAATGTATGGGTTGTGGTTTGTGTCAGGTAACTTGCCCCACCGAAGCCATCAGCATGGCGGAAGTGCGCCCGTCTGATTTTATCCCTCAGAAACTTTTTGGTTAGGCCCTCTCGCCCCCAAATACCATGAACGGCCTATTTCGGTACGCCGTCTCTTGTCTTCATGGATGCACACCTGTCAGAGCAGCAGGCATCGCCGCATGAACAGCAGTTCCTGGGCTCAACGGTAGATTTGAAGGCCGATCTCCCAACGAGGGCTATCGCGAGGCAGACAATGAAGGCAATGATGACGGTTTCAAGCATGACGCCAAGTCCTGTAGTGTTGTCATATGCGCAGTATCATTTGTCAACGCAACTTACTAAGTTAACTCTCCTAACTACACCCGAAAACTCATGCCCATACCCTGATGTTGCCCAGCGAAACCGGCCATGTCAATCCCACATCTTTCTTGCCATTCAAGAGGATCCGGGATTTTGACGAGGATACGGGTCAAGCCGTGCTTTGATCTTTGCAACGGGCATTTCACGTCAAGAAACAGCTTGTTCAAATACTTGTTGTCATAGCTTAACACGCGCCTCCATGGAGTCTTCGATGTCCTGCTGTTCATAATACTGGTCCGTGAAGGTTCGCTCGGTGATGTCGTTTCCTAGAATCCTCTCGATATCCTCGGTGAGACTGAGGCAGATCTGCCCGGAAACCCCCTGAACCTGCAGCCGTACCACACCATCAGCTCCTATTATTATTTCTAGTTCTTGTATTTCGGTCATTATTTATACCATCCGTCGCACTGTAATATGAATGGAATTGTCTGACAGGATTTCTTCCGAGACTATTTCAAAATTCTGCTCTAAAAGTTTCCTCATTGACGCACGGTATGCGTACCGCTGGGCAATCTTCGCCAAGAATTCATCTGGTGTTATGTCTTTGATTCCATACCAGTCAGCGACCATTTCAAAGGCGTCTCCGCGTTTCCTGAAGCCAATATTATAGTCAGAGTTTTGTGTCTTCACCTTGACTTCCACCTCTGTTTTTATCCCCTGATATCCCCTGATCTCTAACTCGCCGGTCTCGAATTCCATGTGCAGATCATGGAGTGCCTCCAGAAGATGTTCTCTCGAAACAATTCTCGTTTTCAATGTCGTGAAATGAGACATGGATGATTTCCCTTGTCATCTATCTGAGTTTAATCAGTGGGTGCTCAATCAAGAGCCTCGCTCCAGTTTTCAGATCTCGGACGGACACGCAGAGTCTCTTATTGGAGTCGATGGTGAATGATACGGGAAAACGCTTTTCTCCCCTTACAGCAGGCGGACTTGCACGAACAAACGACGGACTTTTCTCATTAACCCAAAAATGCTCAAAGGCATCTGATGTTTCTCTCTCCCTAAAATGAACTCCGCCGGTCGGATCAAAGACGAGATCAAACTTGGCACCGCGGCCCGTCTGTTTTGTGCCGGCTCTACTCGACATTTCGTAAATATCCAGGCCGAGGTACTCCTGACCATCATATGAAGCTAACATTGTGATCTGTCGTACCGGCTCTTTTGATGGATAGGGTGTTCCAGAGTGCACGATAGTCAGAAAATCATGGGCTCCCTTCTCGGGATTGTAATAGCGAAGAGCATAGTCATGCTGGATGTGGTCAAGCAAGTCAACACCACCGATAAATGCTGCCGCTCCTAATGCAACGGCATCAAGGGGCCGGTCAAACCTGACCCGGTCCCCAAATCGGTGTCTCAGGTTACGCCTGACACAGGGTATAAGGCTTGATCCCCCAACAAGAAGCACTTTGGTGATCGAATCAGAATCATAACCCCTCTCCGCAGAATCCACTAGCGCTCTGTCAACGACACGATTCATCATCTCGAACATTCCGTTCTCGTCCAGAAGATTCTCAAAGGTTGACCTTGTGTAATATCCCTTCAAGATGCTACCGCTGCGCGCATCTCTAGCCATGAAGTCTACGTCTTCTGCGTCAGTGAGTGATTCCTTGGCATCCTGGATATTGGACAGAATTAATCCGGAGAAGTGGCTTACTTCCTCTGATGTCTTGCCGTTCTTTTCGAGCAGGTCCCTGAAAATCCATTGATCAATGGTCGTTCCGCCAATCTCGGCGCCTGCCTTTCCAAGGACACAACATTTCCGGGGTCCTTCACACTCTACGTCCATTCGAACTATTGATACGTCGAGTGTGCCTCCCCCGAAATCAAACACCATGCAAACATCGTTTGAACCCATGCGAAGACCATACCCAAGCGCAGCGGCCGATGCCTCATCTATGAAACGAAACCTCTTTATGCCGGCAGATTCGCAGACGAGGCCGAGCCATTCCTGGTAATGTTCAAAAGCCTCTACCGGAACGGAGAACGCGATCTCTTCTTCCCCCAATTCAATAGCCTCGGATGAATAAATGACTATGCGAACGAGGTAATCTTTCCCTGCTTCACTGTAACGTATCGATCTACCGTCAATTTTCCGAGGTAAATCCAGTCTACTTGCAATGAACCTCTTCATCCAGCGAAACGTTCCCGAAGCGGCCAGGAGTTCCCTGTCCAGCACCTGTGTTCCAATCCAAGACTGGCCTCCTTGGTAGCTTATCAGGCTGGGGATGAACGACGTTCTCCCTATTGCTCCACTAGGAGTTGTATACTCAGCCGTAGCCGATATTTCAGGGATTGACAGCGAAACAGCCTCGCCTCGGGATGTGTCCCATACGGCAACGCGAGTGTTCGACGTTCCAAAATCTATGGCAAGCCTACTTGACACAAAGAAAACCTGTAATCCGAATCGTTGTGAACAAAGTGCGCAGTCCCTTCGCCGGTAGAGTCGGTGTCTCACATTTTGCACTTGGACCGCTCATTGCGGTGTGCACTGTGATTCCATATCTCCGACGCCACAAGACCTCTATTTCTGGTTGAATAATGGTTTGACTGAGGAATCCCCCAAGGTCTCTGCGGTCTTGATCTGCCTCCCACTCTGATGGTTGCCGCCAACTGTGTTCCAGAAACCGCCTCACTTAACCTCAACCTCGATGTCAAACTCACCTACCTGGAATCTCGGAT
>JAUPKT010000351.1 GCA_030837305.1 Thermodesulfobacteriota bacterium | reverse complement strand
TGCTGAATTTGGGCCAACTCAGCGTTCTTTTCCCGGATGTCTTTCTCCAACGCTATGAGCAGGCCGTATTTGAGTTCGGCTGCTCTACTAAGATCTCCCTCGCGTTCGGCTTTAACCGCCTCGGTCCTTGCACGTTCCAGTTTTTCCTTCAGCTCCCTGATGGCGGTAATCACTTCTTTTTCTTTCCGCCACTTGGATTTGAGAACTTCGGATTCCGCCTGAAGCCTGGCAATTTCAATTTTTACCTTTTGGAGTCTCTCGCGACTGGCGTCATCTGATTCCTTTGTCAGTGCCTGTTCCTCAATTTGAAGCTGTATCACGCGCCGTTCAATTTCATCTATTACAGTAGGCATTGAGTCTATTTCTATGCGAAGGCGCGAAGAAGCTTCATCAATCAAGTCTATAGCTTTGTCCGGTAGGAATCGGTCGGTTATGTAACGGTGTGAAAGAGTTACTGCGGCTATAATGGCGGCATCTTGGATACGCACGCCGTGATGTAGCTCGTAGCGCTCCTTCAATCCCCGTAGTATTGATATGGAGTCCTCCACTGACGGCTCAGCCACATAGATAGGCTGGAAACGCCTCTCCAGGGCGGCGTCCTTTTCAATATACTTGCGATATTCGTTGATCGTGGTGGCGCCGACCGCCCTTAGTTCACCGCGGGCCAGTTGCGGCTTCAGCATATTTGAAGCATCCACGGCGCCCTCGGCAGCGCCCGCTCCGACAAGGGTGTGCATCTCATCAATGAAGAGAATGATTTCCCCGGCAGCAGATGAGATCTCTTTCAGGACGGCCTTAAGGCGATCCTCAAACTCTCCTCGATATTTTGCTCCAGCTATGAGCTGACCAATATCAAGGGCCAACACCCTCTTCCCCTTCAATGTCTCGGGTATGTCTCCCGACACAATCCTGCCCGCGAGACCTTCAACAATGGCGGTCTTGCCGACTCCGGGGTCGCCGATCAGAACAGGATTATTCTTCGTTCTTCGGGACAGCACCTGAATAATGCGTCGGATTTCGTCGTCTCTTCCAATGACCGGGTCCAGCTTTCCTTTCTGAGCCAGTTCCGTGAGATCCCGGGTAAAACGTTTCAAGGCCTGGTACTTTTCCTCAGGAGATTGATCCGTGACCCGTTGGGTCCCTCTGATTTCCGACAGAGCCATGTAAATACGGTCTTTGGTCGCGCCTTTTGCGGAGAGAATTCTCGACGAAGCGGTACCGGTCGCCTCGGCCAGAGAGATGAGAAGGTGCTCCACAGAGACGTATTCATCTTTGAGTTGCTCCATTTCTCTGAATGCTGTCTCGAGGACCTGCCGCAAGTCATTTGAGTAATATCTGTCGGCAGAGGTGCCACTCTGGCGAGGAAATTTCTCCACAGCTTGCAGTACTTCGCTGCGGATCTGGTCCACATCGGCGCCAAGTTTCTTGAGAATGTCAATACAGAGACCTGATTCGTCCGACAGAAGCGCCAAAAGGAGATGTTCCGTCTCTACCTGAGGGTTTCCCCTGCTCGCTGCTATATTCTGAGCCTGGTCAAGGGCTTCCTGAGATTTTAGGGTGAATTTGTCCGCACGCATTGTTCAACTCCTCCCGATAAACAGGGACGTTTCATGAGAAATTCGTGATTACTTTCGAGAACGTTAAAGTTTACCCTACAGGTAAATCACGGACGGCAATCTGTCA
The DNA here is from genome assembly GCA_030837305.1 of Thermodesulfobacteriota bacterium. GTDB lineage: Bacteria > Desulfobacterota > Desulfomonilia > Desulfomonilales > Desulfomonilaceae > JAUPKT01. The sequence continues at coordinate 3,806 of JAUPKT010000351.1, read as the reverse complement.
ACCGGCACTGCTTTAGGAGAAGCTTAGGATCTCGATCAAATCGATGCTCCGGCGGAGAATGATCTCTTCCAACTTAATTAACACTTTTGTTGAAATGTCCGAGGATTCTTTAGCAGAGCTTTTCTGATCCTGAACATGTCTTCGCCCATAATGGATCTCATGATGTAAGGAACAAAACGGCTGGGATTGTGCTTCAGCATTCCGAAGATCTGCCGCCAATACTGTCTTCTACAATTGTACAAGAGCCCTTGACGCAAGCACAGGCGGGTGAATCTCAGTATGTCTCCAAGGGCCTCGGGAAGACGACGGTCCTTTTGCATGGACTCGGGCTGTTCATGGGTTTCTTTCATACCTAATGCCGCCCTGGTCGGTCGCATGGATAAATAATACCGATACGTTCGAGCGAGAAACCGAGAGGGCTCGTACAAATAATCCCACGTCTGGACATATTCCTCGAGTATTTCGTCCTCAGGCCTCCTCGGTACGTAATTCAGCGAAGCCCCCGTGGACAGACCCGACGTGGAGTCCTCAATCAATCGGCCCTCGCTCTTCAAGCGGTTCCAAAGCTTTGTATTGGGAAGCACTTGCATCGTATTGAGCATCACCACAGGGATATTCGTTTCTTCCACAAAGGCAGCAATGCGGTTGCCTGCGCCCTTCTTTTCCCCATCAAACCCGATGATGAAACTGGCCAGCACGGATAACCCATTCTTGACAATGTTGTTAAGGGACTCAACCATTGGATTCTTGATGTTCTGAGACTTGTGACTTGCCGCCAATACGTCCTCGTCGGGCGACTCCACCCCCACGAACACATGGGCGAAGTTCGCATGTGTCATCATGTCGATCAGTTCGAGGTCTTGTCCCAAGTTTACTGAAGCCTGAACGAAAAAATTGAAGGGCTCCCCGTGTCGTTTCATCCACGGTGTCAAGCGGGACAAAACCGCCACTGCATGGGACCGGTTGCCGATAAAATTATCATCGGCAATGAATACTTCCCGACGCCAGCCAAGCTTATAGATACGCTCCAATTCCCTCATCACCTGCTCCGGAGTCTTACACCGGGGCCTGCGGCCGTACAGATTCACGATGTCGCAAAACTCACAGTCGAAAGGGCATCCTCGCGAAGTCTGAATGGACAAAGTCAAATAATCATCGAAGTTTATGAGATCAAATCGAGGGGTAGGGGATCCGCTGAGATCCGGTTTGGATTGAGCCTCAATTACTTCCCTAGAATGACCTGTTTCCAAATGGTGGATGAGTGTTCCAATGAGGTCCTCGGCTTCACCTCGGACAAGAAAATCGCAGTCGGCAGCATACACCTCATCCGGGACCGAGGATACGTAAGGCCCCCCCACGACCACGGTCTTTCCTCTTTGTTTTGCTTCCTTGACCAGATCGATCAGGTTTTCTTTCTGGGCAATCATTCCTGACAGCATGACGATCTCGGCCCAGTTCCAGGACTCCTCGTCTACTTCGCGGGCGGCAAGATCGACGAGCCGCAAGTTCCAATGGTCGGGCAGCAGAGCTGCAACCGTCAGAAGACCGAGTGGCGGAACGAGTGCCTTGCGGCCGGAGAAAAGAACCTGTTCCGGGAAACTCCAAAACGTCGGTGGAGTGCTCGGATTGATCAGCAGGACATTCACGACAACGACCTTGATGTTATGAATATGAATTTCACGCCTAATCTATCGCATCACAAGCCTGTTGTCGAGTTCCCTACGTTGACAGTCGACTGATGAAGTGGTTTAATTACAGGCCGCGAGACAATCGTGCCTCGCCGCTCCGAAAGCAATGAAAATAAGTCTTCTCCGAATAGTTTACCTTGCAAAGCACCATTCTGAAGAGCAGGTGATTTTTGGAACAAAGGCCTTCTGAGCCATCGTCTCTGGACGATTTGCAGTCCGGGCCGAATCTCGGCGAGACGAGGGGAAGGATCCTCGCCGCGGACGATGACAATGTTTCCCTGGAACTGCTCAAAGAACTCTTGTCCATGAGTGGATATCATGTGCAATGCGCGTCTGACGGGCTACAGGCAATTGATCTCTTTCAGCAGAACAGACCGGATATCGTCATCACGGATATCAGAATGCCTCATAAGGACGGCCTGGAAGTCCTTTCCAGGCTGAGAGAACTTGATGACACGGTGCCGGTGATCCTGGTCACCGGGTACGGTGACCTGGACAATGCCCTTGGGGCATTGAGAAGAGGCGCCTACGATTTTCTGCTCAAACCAATAAAACCAGACCGCTTAATTAACACAGTCAATAAAGGTATCGAACTAAGCAGATTGAAACGCTTGGAGCGCGATTATCGAAAGATTCTCGAGCGACAGGTTGAAGAACGCACCCGGGAACTCGCATCCACGAACGAGTTCTTGTCAGGGATTTTGAACAGCTCGAGAGGGGTTTCCATAATCCTCACTGACTTCAATGGCGTCATCCAATTCTGGAACACAGGCGCCGAGAATATTTACGGGTACAAAGCCGACGAAATTGTGGGCAGCAACATTCTAAAGCTTTCTCCAGACAGGAAAAACGGCGAACAGGAACTGCAAACCGCAAAACGATTGATTGAAAATGAGAAAACAACGATACAGCAAAATATAAAAAGAATATCCAAGGATGGTCGAGAGCTGACGGTTTTCTCCACGATGTCTCCCATGCTGGATAGTTCGGGCAAAATGAGCGGCATCTTGAGCCTCGGGCAGGATGTCACGGAACAGGTCCGACTCCATGACGATCTCCGTCAGTCCTACGACAAGATTAGACGTCTCCAAGGCGCTTTTATTTTCGCTTTGGCCAATCTGGCCGAGTCAAGAGACGAGGAAACCGCGCTCCATCTCAAACGCATACAAGCATATTGCAAGCTGATCTGCGAGAGACTCAGGGCCTCCGGACTCTACACGGAAAAGCTCACCGATGATTTCATAGAGAATCTCATGCAAGGGTCCATACTTCACGATATCGGGAAGGTGGGGCTCCCGGACAAGATTCTCTTCACAACGGATAAGTTTACCGATATTGAATTTGAGATCATGAAGCAACACACCATAAAAGGTGGCCTGGCCCTTGAGCAGGCTGCACGAGAGGCAGGAGAAGATAAGGGCTATCTCACCCTCGGAAAAGAGGTTGCCTTCTATCACCATGAGCATTGGGATGGCACCGGCTATCCCTTTGGACTGATGGGAAATGTCATGCCTCTATATGCGCGAATTGTCGCCCTGGCCGATGTCTATGATGCTCTCACCACGGAACGGCGTTACAAGGAGGCATTTGATCATGAAAATGCCCGTCGAACTATTGTCCAGGGCAGGGGAAAGCAATTTGATCCCACGATCGTGGATGCCTTCTTGGGAGTTGAGCAAGAGTTCAAGCAAATTAGGGATGACTTCATGCAGTCGATTTCGGAAAACAAGGACTCTCTTATCAGGGGCCGGTCCGATACGGTTTCCCTCCCAAGCAACATGCTTAATGAAGACCGTTCTTAGAGCAATCCGAGGCTCGAGGCAGGCAAAAGGGTCCTTGACGGAAAGCAAACGTACCTAACCTTCTGGGGAATATCTTCTTGACAGCAGACATTCCAGAGGAACAAAAAGCGTTGAAGGTTCTCATCGCTGACGATGACCCGATGGCCCGACTTCTTCTTGAAACCCATTTGCGGAAATGGGGTCATGAAGTGGTAGTGAGCGAGGATGGAGAGCAGGCATGGAGTCATTTGGAGGGAGACGACCCTCCTAAGCTTGCAATACTCGATTGGATGATGCCCAAACGTGATGGTCTGGACATTTGTACTGCCTTGAGAGC
>JAUPKT010000350.1 GCA_030837305.1 Thermodesulfobacteriota bacterium | reverse complement strand
TTGGAGCTAAGCAACACGGCCAGCGGTACTCGGATACATCCGGTCTTTGCCACCGCATATTCACAAAAGACGTATTCAGGGCAGTTGGCCATGAGAAAGGCAATTGTGTCGCCTTTTTTCAGGCCAAGTTTCTGCAAAGCAGTCACAAGGCGTGCGGCGTTCGTCCCCATCTCTCTATAAGAGTATGTCTGAGAACCACACACAAGAGCGGTCCTATCACCGTAAAATTGAACACATCGATCATAAAGATCACCAATCGTTAGGCTTATCATGTCCGAATCCTCTCTCCGACCTTTCTCTTCCTCTTGCCTGCGCTAACCGGCCTGTAATATGGTCACGCTACAGGCGAATTCTTCTGTGGAAACGACCCCTCCTCCGTTCTCGATCAAGCCCGTCTTGGCGCCGTGAACTTGCCTCTTGTCAGCCTCCCCACGCAACTGAGTCACAATTTCGTTGATCATTGAAAGTCCGGTAGCGCCTACGGGATGACCTTTTGATACCAGGCCTCCGGATGTGTTTATGGGAAGAGGTCCGCCAAGTCTCGTTGCTCCTGACTCGATAAACTTGCCTCCCTGGCCGAAGGGGCAAAACCCCATCATTTCAACCTGGTAGATCTCACAGAATGCAGTTGCGTCGTGGACTTCGGCCACATCGATGTGGCTAGGGGTCACATCGGCTATTCGGTAGGCTTTGTCGGCTGCCCACTTACTGAGGCTGGGCTCCGAGATCTGCCGGTGTTTTCCTGAAGTCAACACGTTCGCTGCGATCTTTACTGCTCGATTTCTGATCTCCAGGGGGAGCCCTTTCAGGTAATCGGGTGAGCACAGGATTGCGGCAGCCGCTCCGTCGCCTATGGGAGCACACATGGACCTTGTCAGGGGGTAGCTGACCATATAATCAGAAAGGACCTTTTCCACCGGCACCTCAAATTGATATTGAGCCAGAGGATTGAGGGATCCATGATAGTGATTCTTGGACGCGGCAATTGCTATCTGTTCTTGAGTAGTTCCCCATTTCCACATGTGCCAACAGGCTTGCATGGCATAGGTATCCATGAATATTGTGTGGCCTGCGCCAAGGGAAAACTCTCGTCCACATTCCGATGCCACTGATTGATACTCGGCTACCAGTCTATCCTTTTCCTTTCGATCTATGCCGTGTTCGTACGCTGCTATGACCATGGGCATGTCGGGGTGATAAAATTTGTCGACTCCTATGGCCAACGAAACGTCGCATTGACCGCTGAGGATGTCTTTCCAGGAGCCATGAAAAGCCATGGACGCGCTTGCACATGCGCCTTCCACATTAATTATGGGAGTTCTCTCAGGCAGAAGACCGTCCTGTACGAGGGGATCCATGCTCACGTGACCCCTTATGAGATCCTGATCCCACAGAATTCCCATGGCACAATTGGAAAACCACGCAAACTCGATATCTTTGCCGTCCTTCATGCCGGCATCCTGGAGGACTCCGAGGTAGGCATCCCGTGTGAGATCTTTCAGGGATTTATCGAGCCATTTCTTGAAACGAGTACTGTAGGATCCAATGATGTAGACGTCTGTCGGTTTTCTCATGTGTGATCACAACTCCCTTGTTCGGTTGCGGTGTGTGGCGCTCTGAGCACTACTGATTGAGTGTCTCAGTGCGCATGTGAAACATCATGGTATAATCAAAGACCATAACGGATTCTTGGCGTTGGTTTTTCACAGTGTAACGCCATACCTGAACTCCCTTGCCGGGTTTGCTCGTCGGTTTCTTGTCGATTACTTCAACAACGACGGTTATCGTGTCCCCGATTTTGACCGGAGCCAGCATCCTCATTTTATCAGCGCCCAACCATGCCACGGCAGCATCCCCGGCAAACCCTGCACTTCCCACGAGCCCTACTGCAAGCGCAAAGACAAGCGGTCCATGTACCAATCGCTCCCCAAATTCTGTTTTGGCGGCATACTCCTTGTCCATGTGCAGAGGATAGAAATCCATGGTCAAGCCGGCCCAATTCACCACATGTGTCTCAGTGACGGTGATGCATGCAGTTGTGTATACATCTCCTATTTCGAAATCATCTCCGTATCTGCTGTGTTCCATTATTCCATCCTTGCCGTATCGATATGTTCGTGGTCTTAGCCGATTAGATCGGCTTGAATTTTGGGAGCGTGAATTCATCGTTGAGCTTCTCAAACGTGACCTGCACCGGCATATCGCACCGTAATTGTCCTGGTTCCCATTCCACGATGTTGGAGAGCATTTGAACCCCTTCTTCGAGCTTTATCAAAGCCACTACATACGGAAGGTCCGGTATAAAAGCTGAAGGAGGGTTACTCTCAACAACGGTGAACGAGTACACAGTGCCATGGCCTGAACACTCCACCCAATCAAGATGTTCCGAGAAACATTCCGGGCAGGACATGCGTGGGTAAAAGATATGCTTCCCGCAGTCCTTACATTCTTGGATCATCAACTTATGCTGTCGAGCCGCTTCCCAAAACGGACGAGCCCACTCGTTCACGATGGGAAGAGGTTTTGGTGATTTTTCCATGATACTCCCTCTTGTCTTAAGGAATTTCTGTTCCGAGTATGGATACATGAGCGTCCATGTACGTGCCGCCGGTGCCCGTTTCCAGGGCAAAACGCGCATCCGGGACTTGTCTATCGCCGGCTTTGCCCATCAGTTGTCTTGCGGCTTCGACGACCAACGCAACGCCACCGCCTGCCCCTGTGTGACCCTGGGAAAGCATCCCGCCATTTGTGGTGGTAGGAATTTTGCCACCAGGCCACGTATCTCCCCTGAGATGCATGGATCCGCCTTCTCCACGAGCACAAAAACCAGACTCCTCGAACCCTATGATCTGAGATCGGAAGAGCGTCG
>JAUPKT010000008.1 GCA_030837305.1 Thermodesulfobacteriota bacterium | reverse complement strand
CTTGTGCTGGAAGACGATTTCTCGATGGGGGTCGTTTATAAAAGGGGATAAGGGTGAGCAGACTCCTTACCAATCCATGCACTTCGCGCTTAACGCGCGCCACTCCTAAACCGCGTGATAAGCGCGATTATCACTAATCATGACCGCACCTCCTTGCTTCCTTTCATCGCGATAGGAAATATTTTCTCAGCATATTCTTAACAAAACAGCAATAATTTCTTGACTCGATTCGCGCGGGGTGATAGGACGCCAACTCGAGGCCGGTGACCGCCTCACCAACACTCAACGGCCCCAGTGGGAGCCCGTCACACTGGTCACAATCCCGTTTGTTTATCGTCTTTCCTTTTTCTGGATTTTCATGGTGGAATGAATGACTTTGTCACACCTATTCTTTTTGGGTTAAGAAGGAGTTGGCAATGACACAGAGTGCGTTCCAGACCTCCGAAGGCGCCTCCCTGGATTCTATCGATTTCACACACAATTATCGCAACCTCAAAAAAATTATTCAGGCGATCAGAGTTGAAAACGGGCAGACCGTTGGAAAAGAGCTTTTCGGGGACGAGGAAGATGTTCCGGCCTTGACGAAAAAAGACTTGAAAGATCTTTTTAAGATGCTCCGTAAGATAGAGCATCATTACGAAGAATGCTGCAACCCCCCGATTCCCCAAGCTCTGGAAAAGTCCATTCGGAACAGGGACAGCTCGGAATGGCTGCCTTGGGAACTCGAAGCCATCGAGAAAGTGGAAATTTGGCGGTCGGATCTTGACGATCGGAAAAAGAAGGCCGCCAAGATGTTCGAGCAGACGCTGGCGAAGATCAAGACGCGCCAAATAAAGCCCAGGTGACGCAATTATGGCACGTTGCCGATTAATGACAGAGATACTCTGAGGCGATCCGTCCTCTCAACCTGCATCAGCCCGATCTATTCACCTCCGCCAAACTGAGAAGAGGCACAGTCCAAATAGGCTGTGCCTCTTCTCACTTCTTCGACATGAAGAAAATGCTGGACAGTCGAATCCGTCCGTTACAAATACTTCTTATCCACAGGTTCTCGAAACTGCTGTCGGACGCACGTGAACGATTCTCAAGATATTGACGAAAAATCAGGTTTCTTTGAAGCCTGTGACTGCCCGCAATGACTCTTCAATGTCTGACGTGTCCTTGCCGCCCAAGGGTAGCAATCTTGCCACAATTTTTCCGAATTCTTGTAAAGGCCGCCGGATAAACCGGCGGCATTGAGTCGACTAAACCTTTGGTTTCCACTGCGTCCAAACCTTGCCAACAAGTCCCGGTCCAGGGCTGAGCGTCGGATCTCCCGGCTTCCATCCTGCAGGGGTAACCTCTGCCCCGCCGGTCTTTCGAACATGCTGGAAGGCGATGATTTGCCTAATAAGTTCCTCTATGCTCCTGCCTACCGGCGGTGTCATCACCTCCATGGCCTGGATTACACCATCGGGGTCAATGAGGAAACGCCCTCGTATGTCTACACCCGCTCCTTCGTCGTACACACCGTAGACTTTTCCTATTTCACCACCTGCGTCAGACAACATCGCAAAAGGAACCCCACCCGGAACCATCTTTGATAATTCTTCTTCCTGCCAAATCTTGTGGGTAAACCTACTATCAATACTGATGGAGAAAACTTGGACGCCTAAGTTTGATATCTCCTCGTGTTTCGCGGCAACTGTCGCGAGTTCCGTAGGTCAAACAAAGGTAAAATCTCCAGGATAAAAGCATAGTACAACCCATTTGCCGCGAAAATCGGACAGCTTGATATTCTTAAAACCACCTTCGAAAAAAGCGCTCGCTTCAAAATCCGGGGCGGGTTTGCCAACGCGTGCCAGCAGCATTGATGTTTCCTCCAATCTTGGCTGAGTTTGAGGGTTTTGTGTGCCAGAAGACTCAGTTAATCGTATGGGTCCTTTGGCAGGAACTACACACCCATCTTGAGGATCTGCCATGACCTATCACCTCCTGTGTGATGCGTTAAACTTGGCTAGCAATGCCGTATTTCCTTTGAGATTCACGTTAGAGAGCTCGCATGAAGGCCACGAGAGCTTTCTTCTCATCGGCGGTCAACTTGAGCCCTTGGATCAGATTAAAAAACTCCACGGTGTCCTCCAGGGTGAGCAACCGCCCATCGTGCAGATAGGGGGGTGAATCCTTTATACCCCTGAGGGGAAAGGTCTTGATCGGGCCATCTGCTGAGGCCATCCGCCCATTAATCATCTTAGGCTTGAAAAAGCGCTCGGCTTTCAGGTTGTGCATGAGATTATCCGTATAGTAGGGTGCCGGGTGACACACAGCGCACTTGGCCTTGCCGAAAAAAATCTCCTCGCCCTTCAACTCAAACTCCGAGGATTTGGCGGGATCAAGTTTCCCATAAATGTCCAGCTTTGGGGCTGGCGGGAAATCTAATAGGGCCTGAAATTCCGCCATGAAATGCACTTGGCTTCCTCGCTCAAGAATATTAATGCCCTTCTTGGTGGCTATGACGGGATCACCGTCAAAGTATGCTGCTCTTTGCTCAAATTCCGTGAAATCCTCGATGGATTTGAGGGCACGCTGAGACCCGAACAGCCTCTGAATATTCACGCCCCTCAAAGGTGGCGTATCCAGACGATGCCTAAATTCCTGGGGACGAATATCTCCTACGAGGTGAGTTGCGGCATTTGTATGGCCATTGGTGTGGCAATCGAAACACGTTACGCCCCTGTGAGGCTTTTCCGATCGACGGTCTTCGGTCTGATTGAATTGTTGTTGAGGGAATGGAGTGACCAGTAAACGAAGTCCTTCAATCTGTTTGGGATTGAGCACTCCATTGAAGAGTTCGAAATAATTGTTGATGGTGACAACTTTTCCCTGGGAAATGTCCCCTAGATCAGGACGAGTGGTCAGGTAAATTGCCGGAGGAAATTCAGGCAGTACGTGGTCCGGAAGATCGTAATCCAAATCAAACCGGGTCAGATCCCCCAATTCCTGTTTCTTGATCTCGTCGATGTGAAACTTCGGGAAGAGCATTCCTCCCTCTGGATGGTTTGGATGTGGCAGTGGATAAAACCCGCCAGGCCACATATCCTTTTCTTTGATCTGTTCAGGGGTGAACGAAGCGAGTTGCTCCCAAGTCACGTTTGCGGGAAGCTTGACTCGTACGCCTTCCTGAATCTTCTTTCCTCGGCTCATCATGCCATCAGCAGCAGGCCGATTGCTCAAATCGTACCGCTGTTCCAACAGATCCATGTGACGCTTCATGATTGCAGGTTTGGCCTCTTTCATTTTCGTCATGACCGAATCGAAGGGTTCTGTCAGGTCCACCGGCGAGTAACTGGTCGGCCTCTTTTGGGGCTCGGCAAAGATTACACCGGCCATCACCACAGCGCAACTCAATGCCAAAGTCAATGGCAACAAGCATTTCCTAAAGATCGGCTTCATACGCTTTTCACTCCTTTCTCATGTTTTAGATCGATTAGTGCTGATCTGGACAAACCAGAAGCAAAGTCCCACACTAATTAGTTCCTTGACACTCTTTGCACACGCCGGAAAAATCCAGCGATGAGAGAGGATCCTGTCCTGTCGCCCATTTCCTTCATGAGTTCATCAAGG
>JAUPKT010000349.1 GCA_030837305.1 Thermodesulfobacteriota bacterium | reverse complement strand
TATCAGGGCTGCCTCAGAGGCAACTGGAATTCGTGTAGCCATTATGGGAGATCTTCCTGGGCCCAAGATCCGCATTGGTCAAATACGTGAAGAGCCTGTCTTTCTTCGGGCAGGAGATGCGTTGGTTCTCAGCGTTGACTCAACAGCAGAACATGATGAACGCGTCTTTGTTTCGTTTCCCATGCTTCCGTTAGTGGTCCATGCGGGAGATACCTTGTTTCTCAACGACGGACTCATTGAGCTTCAGGTGCAGGGTGTCAAGGACCTCGACGTGTATTGCACCGTGGTTGTGGGTGGCGAACTCAGATCGAGAAAAGGCCTCAACCTACCCGGGATAAACTTGGGGATTAGTGCGTTTACGGATACCGATAGGGCGTGGCTCAAATTTGCCGTGATGCAGGGCGTGGATGCGGTAAGTCAATCGTTTGTGGACTGCGCAGAGGACATTCTGGCAGTCCACGCTGCTGCAGAGCCGTTGGGCAGAGTTCCATTCATCATAGCCAAGATAGAAAGAGCTACGGCTGTGGAAAACTATGAGGCGATACTGGACGTCGCTGACGGGATCATGGTGGCCCGGGGGGACCTCGGCGTCGAAACGCCCATCGAGGAGATTGCAGTTCTCCAGAAGAAGCTCATAAAGGCAGCGAGGCAGAGGGGTAAGCCGGTCATAACGGCGACGCAGATGCTGGAATCCATGACATCCAACAGAAGGCCCACCAGGGCGGAATCTACAGACGTTGCAAATGCAATTCTGGATGGGGCCGATTGCGTGATGCTCTCCGGGGAATCGGCCAACGGACTTTATCCTGCAGAATCTGTTGCTATGCTGGCGAGGATAGCAGCGGCGGTGGAACCCCACGTGCGCGTTGAGCGTTCACCTTCCGAGCCTGGCGAGACCACTGCGACTTCTGTCGGCGACATTCGGGAATTAATAGCCATGAGTGTTCGGACCGCGGTGAAGAGAGCGCACCCTGCGGCTGTTCTTGTACCGACTCGGACGGGAACATCAGCGCGTAGTATTTCAAGATATCGACTGCCGGTTTGGATCGTTGCAGTAAGCCCTCAGGAGGCAACGTGCAGGCATCTTGCGTTCTCGTACGGAGTATACCCAGTGCATTCTGAGGAAGATCCGGAGGACTGGAAGGCCTATGCCGAATCTTTGGTGTCGGAGCGTCACTTGACGGGAGACGTCGTTATCCTTACCCAGGGACCGTCCAAAAAACATCCGGAGACCAATCACCGCATGGAGGTCATTGACATACGCTCTTAAGATTGTCCGCGGATTGGCGGCTGACCCGGTAGGCAGTGACTAATTCGTGCCGGCACGCCGTTGCGAAATCAGCCATTCCGCTCGATGCGGGACGCCTTTTCATTGAGATCCCGGGCCATTTTTTCACGATAAGCAATAAGTTTCTTTCTCAGGTTCGCGTCGTGCGTGGCCAGCACTTTCACTGCAAAAAGACCGGCATTTTTTGCGCCGGCCGCACCGATACCCATTGTGGCTACGGGAATTCCTCCAGGCATTTGGACAGTTGAGAGAAGGGCGTCGAGCCCGTTGAGACTTGAAGAATCGATGGGTACCCCCACCACCGGTATTACGGTGTGGGCGGCAAGAACACCCGCCAAATGGGCGGCCATTCCCGCTCCTGCTATCAACATTTTCCAGTTTTCCGTTTCAGCTCGTCTGGCTATCTCTGCCACTCGCTCTGGAGTACGATGGGCTGACGCGACCGTCAAGTAATACGGTATCCCGAATTCTTTCAGCACCTCTGCGGCCTTGTCCATGGTTTTGAGATCCGAGTCACTTCCCATGATTATGCCGACCTGGACTCCTGCCATGTTCTTTACACTCCTCAGATTGTTTGATCCCTACTGAATGTTTTCAAGATACTTGTTGATCGCGCCGTCATAATGGTGCGTGAGACGAAATACCTTTTTGGCTAGTTTGAAATTCGTCTCAGGCGACACAGACCCCTCAGAAGACATCATTTCATTTATTATCGGATGGTAATCGGTGGGATCGGTGATGACGGTCACAAAGGGATAGTTCTTGGCTGCCGCCCTCAGGAGGGTCGGGCCTCCGATGTCGATATTCTCAATGGCATCCGCCAACGAGCAATCGGGTTTCGCGATGGTATCTTCAAAGGCGTAGAGGTTTACGACGACCATGTCAATCGGCAGTATCCCGTGTTTTTCCATGGCTTCTCCGTGGGAAGGGTTGGATCGTATACCAAGTATGCCGCCGTGTATTTTGGGATGTAAGGTCTTTACCCGTCCGTCCAACATTTCGGGGAATCCCGTGAACTCAGATACTTCGCGTATGGGAATCCCAGCTGCCGCCAACGCCTTGGCCGTCCCACCGGTGGAGAGTATTTCCACGCCATGGGCTGCGAGAGCTTGGGCCAATTCCACGACACCGGACTTGTTTGTCACACTTATCAAGGCACGTTGAATCTTTGCCATACGGCGATTCCTTTCTTAGCCAAAAACTTCTTATCGGGCCATCTGTCCGGGTGAGTTACGGACTGAAGATTTGTTTGTGAGATTTATTTGAGTCATGGCATCCCTGACCCACACGCTATCTCCCCCCTCTTTGGCCAGAGCGTCCAAGAGTTTCAGTCCCTCTTCGTCACGTCCCATTTTCACAAGCAGCGTTCCCACATGGTAGCGGGCTGCGGGGTCCTCGCTGTCCAGTTGCCGTACTTTATTGAGGGCCTCCAGGGCTTTCTCGAAGTTTTGCTGTTCGACGAAAATAAGCCCCAGGCGATAGTGGGGCTCCTTGAATGAGGGGTCCACTGCAATCGCTCGCTTGTAAAGTTCAGTTGCCTTTGGGAGATTCTTTCTTTCCTCATGACAATAAGCCAGATTGTAGATCGCTTCCGTGATATCTTCTTTTACAAGTATCGCCTTCTCATAGTACTCAATGGCTTTGTCCAGGTCTTTTTTGTTGAAGTAGGCCACTCCAAGATTGTACGCCGCCTTCTCTGGAGTGGAATATGAGGGGTCTGTGAGGCATTTCTGAAACTGGACTATGGCCTCATCGTACATTCCTTTAGCAAGGTATGCCGTACCTAAATTGTTCACCGCCTCGGTCAGCTTTGAGTCTATTTGCAGAGCTTTCTTATATTGAGCAATGGCCTCGTCATAGAGGCCTTTTCTTTGATAGGCCAGTCCTAATGCGTGCTCTATATCTCCATTTCCCGGTTGGAGAGTCTGTGCGGCGAGGAGTTCCTTGATGGCCTGGGGAGTCTGCCCCCCTGTCAGATAGTTAATGCCCATCTGGTAATGCAATTGATATGAGGCCTGGATCTCTGAAGAGGCTTTATTTTTATTTGGAATGCAGCTTCCTGCTGCGAGAAGAATGGTAAGGGAGAGAATCATTGTCAGGAGGGTCGCCCAGTTACAGTCGATTGGATTCTTCAGTGCAATAGGGATCGCACCTGGAAACCATCTCAACCAATGCCGCCCCATAGTCGTCACGAATGTAACTCCTCTCCTAAAGTTTGAGGAAACATGAGTTCTTTGACTAATGAATCGAGGAAATCGGTCGGATTCTCCTCGGAGTTCCAAACATGGAGATTTCTTGTCTCTTGGGCACAGATTGGATCAAACGCTCGGAGCTGATCCTGATAAATTTCCCATCGACCATCAGATGGGTCTTTGTCTTCTTTCATTCTCGTTTCGAGCCTCCGCCGAATCAAATGGACTGGAGCTGTACATTGAAGAATGACGAAAGGGGCATTGTGAAAACCCGCCAGTTCAGCAGCTCGCAGCCGATGGTTCAATTTGAGAAAGGAGGCATCTATGATAGCTGTTTTTCCAGAAGACAATTGCTCACCGGCATGTTTCAAGATGCAGTCGTACGTGCGTTCTGTTGCGTTGGGTGTATAGATTCCCGCTTGGTAGTTGTCAAGCCTATGTTCATCCACGCTTACGTCATGCGATAGCTTTCGCACGACATCAGACCGTATGGGCACAACACCGAGCCGTTGCCCCAACCTCTCTGCAAGGTAACTCTTACCGGACCCAGTTAAGCCCACTGTAATGATGAGAGCCTGCGGAGGCGTCTGCTTTAAGTACGCCAGAGAAAGCTTGAAATAGTCTGCGGCATTCACTGCATGGACTTGCCTATCCTGGGACGATATCTCGGGTTCATCGAGGGCGAAACTGTGGACCTTCCCTCTGACAAATGCTCGATACGATTTGTAAAAAGGTAGCAGTTTTTCCATGTCTCCATCGCCAGATGCCTCCAAGTAACGTTTTTCGACTCGCTGCGCGAATCCCGGATAGGCTTTGTAGTCCAGGTCCATCAAGAGAAAACTGAG
>JAUPKT010000348.1 GCA_030837305.1 Thermodesulfobacteriota bacterium | reverse complement strand
GTTTCCCTATTGACCATTTCGCCGTCCGCCACTCTCAGTTTGGCACCGTAGATTACCTTATTGCGCTCACGCTCTCTGCCTTTTTCGTCCGTGATTGCGATGGATCCGTTTCTGTTCATGACAACGAGTTCGCCTTCACGACTCACCACGGTTTTCAAGTCCGTGAAACGGATTCTGCCTTCATTTCGAGAAAAGAGCTGCGAAGAGCTGGAGCCCAACCATTCGAGTAATACGTGACCTTCCGACTCTATCCGATCCCCGTCTTGCACTTTGACGTTCATGTAATCCATGACAGGATAGCGTTCGTAGAGTCGGAATCTAATTTTGCCTCCCCGAGGGGGCCTGAGCTGAAAAATGCCGCCTCTCTTTTCTGCTTCCGTCATTCGCTGTTGACTTTGACTCGTCTCAAAGATAAATGAAGTCGGAGAGATTCTGTCGCCATGGCGTACGACAAAGCGGTGATCCTCCGGTATCTCGAATTTGTGCCGTTCCTGTCTTTCGTCAACGATGGTGAACGATTTCCTATCCAGTGCAATCTCTATCTTACCACCGACGCGCTCAGCTTCATGAAGCTCGTGGGTCGGTCCTTCGAACAGAAAGGAGTTTTCTCTGAGAGTTTGCCCATTTTCCACAAGCCATTTCTTCACTGCTGATTCATCCAACGTAAAATCTTCAGACACTATGATCGCTTTTGTACGATCCTTGTCTCTTTCGATGGAAACCCGGCCTCTTTTCCTTGCGGAGATGATGTTTCTCTTGAGCGAAGCTGTGCCTCCTATGTGAAATGTTCGCATGGTGAGTTGTGTTCCTGGTTCACCTATGGACTGAGCAGCGATGATGCCTACGGCCTCACCGATATTTACCATCCTTCCATGGGCGAGGTCCCTTCCATAGCAAAGGCCACAGACGCCTCTCTTCGACTGGCAGGTCAAAACGGATCTTATTTTTACCCGACCGATACCGGCATCTTGAATTTTGTCTCTATGTTCTTCGTTAATCTCTTCATTCGCTTTAATGATTATTTCTCCGGTGAAGGGATGTTCTATGTCTTCTAGTGCGACTCTTCCCAAGATCCGGTCCGCCACGTGTTCGATAATTTCGCCACCTTCCTCCAGGTTGGCCATGTCTATTCCGTCGAGGGTCCCGCAATCAACTTCAGAAATGATTGCGTCTTGCGCCACGTCCACAAGTCTCCTGGTGAGGTATCCTGAATTGGCTGTTTTGAGTGCGGTGTCGGCAAGGCCTTTGCGCGCCCCGTGCGTTGAGATGAAGTATTGGAGCACGGTCAATCCCTCCCGGAAGTTCGCCTCAATGGGGGTTTCAATGATCTCGCCCGTGGGTTTGGCCATGAGTCCTCGCATACCGGCAAGCTGTCTGATTTGTTGCGTGCTCCCTCTCGCGCCCGAGTCAGCCATCATATAAATAGGATTAAAGCTTTCTACCTTCCTAGTCGTACCGTCCTTGCCCTCTTGGTTGTCGAATCGCAATCCGCTCATCATGCGTTCAGAAATGTCTTCGTTGGCTCGTGCCCATATATCTATGACTTTGTTGTATCGTTCACCGTCTGTAATGAGGCCTTCTTTGTATTGATTTTGGATTTCGAGGACTTCTCCGGTGGCCTTTTCGATTATTTCCTTCTTGGATTCCGGGATGACCATATCATCCACAGAGATTGAAAACCCCGCTTTAGTGGCGTAGTAATAGCCGAGGTCCTTCAGGCGATCAGCAAGGATGACGGTTTGTTTGTCTCCGCAGCGGCGATATGCTTCGTCAATGAGATTGGCCAATTCTTTCTTCTTCATTACTTTGTTGATTATACTGAATGGAATGTCTTCGGGAACGATTTCCCGGAGGAGAATACGCCCCACGGTCGAATCGATCATTTCTCCGTTGTCCCGAACTCTAATTCGCTCATGGAGATCAACTGCACCTGCGTCGTAAGCTATACGGACTTCGGAGAGATCAAACCGTTTTGGTCCCCCTTCCGGATCCAGGTCCGAGGTTTCCCGCGTCAAATAGTACAGCCCTAAGACGATGTCCTGAGTGGGAACGATGATTGGTTTCCCGTGTGCAGGAGATAGGATGTTGTTGGTGCTCATCATGAGAACCCTAGCTTCGACCTGCGCCTCGACGGACAGAGGAATATGAACCGCCATTTGGTCCCCGTCGAAGTCTGCATTGAACGCTGTACATACCAGGGGGTGAAGCTGTATGGCTTTTCCTTCGATCAATACGGGTTCGAAGGCTTGGATACCGAGCCTGTGAAGCGTGGGTGCTCTATTGAGCAACACAGGATATTCTTTTACGACGTCTTCGAGGATGTCCCACACTTCAGGAGTCTCTTTTTCAACGAGTTTCTTGGCACTCTTGATGGTGGTCACATAACCTCTTTCTTCCAGCTTGTTGTATATAAAGGGTTTAAATAGTTCCAGTGCCATCCTCTTCGGCAATCCGCATTGGTGTAGACGGAGGTCCGGCCCTACCACTATGACTGATCTTCCTGAGTAATCGACTCTCTTTCCCAACAGATTTTGTCTAAAACGACCTTGTTTGCCTTTGAGCATGTCCGAGAGTGATTTCAACGGTCTCTTATTGGGCCCTGTTATGACTCTGCCCCTGCGACCGTTGTCGAACAGCACGTCAACCGCCTCCTGGAGCATTCTTTTTTCATTTCTCAATATGATTTCAGGAGCATTGAGTTCTTTGAGACGTTTGAGCCGGTTGTTGCGGTTAATGACCCTTCGGTAGAGATCGTTGAGGTCAGACGTGGCAAATCTCCCGCCATCGAGGGGCACGAGGGGCCTTAAATCGGGCGGTATGACGGGAATAGTCGTGAGAATCATCCATGCCGGATTTTGCCATTTGCGAAATTTTGCAAGATCTTCGGGAGAGATCGCTCTCGCTCGTTCCAGTCGGTCGATGGTATTATTGATTTCCACAAAGGCTAATTGTTTGCGTACTTCCCAGTCCTCGTTTTCTTCCCATTTTACCTGAATATCTCTGGCAGTCTGGAGGATTTCTTCCAAGAAGCGAGCCATTTCGCTCTCGGGATCCAGGTCTTGATATACATTTTGCAAGTCTTGAAGCAACACTTCAGGATCTATCCCCTTGAGGGATTCTATTACGCGTAATCTCTTGGCCAGTTTTTTTCTCTTGGCCTCGGATGAAGAATCCTTCATCTCGTCTCTGAGACGGTTGCTTTCGGCCACTAGATTGAGGTTTTCCAACATATCCCGCACCGCCTCGCCGCCCATGCGGGCTTCAAACGAACCGTGCCCATACTCCTCTAGGGTTTGCCGATATTTTTCTTCATTGATGAGGGAACCCACTTCCAGTTCCGTTTTCCCGGCTGACAGCACCAAGAACGATTCGAAATAGAGCACTCTCTCCACTTCCTTCAGTGTGAGGTCGAGAAGGGTCCCGATTCGACTGGGGAGGCTTTTCAAAAACCAAATATGAGCCACGGGCGTAGCTAATTCAATGTGACCCATGCGTTCGCGACGGACCTTGGATTGAATGACTTCAACACCGCATTTCTCGCAAATAATGCCTCGGTGCTTCATACGTTTATATTTTCCGCAGTTACACTCGTAATCTTTCACTGGTCCAAATATTTTGGCACAGAACAACCCGTCGCGTTCGGGCTTGAATGTCCGATAGTTTATCGTCTCGGGTTTTTTCACCTCTCCGTGGGACCAAGATCTTATTTTTTCAGGGGAGGCGAGAGATATCTTCACTGCGCTAAAGTTCACCGGATCTTTTGGTTTCTCAAAAAAGCTATAATAAACGTCTTCCAAGGTCTTCCTCCTCGTACCGATGTGCGTTCAAAGAATTGTGGGGACTACGTTTCACAAAAGATAAATCAGACCGCCGCAAGCTGTTCTGATTCCAATAGTTCTACATCCAACCCCAATGATTTTATCTCTTTTACGAGAACATTGAAGGATTCGGGTAACCCTGGTTCCAGAGTGTTTGTTCCTTTGACGATGCTTTCATACATCCTGGTCCTCCCAGTGACATCGTCGGACTTGACGGTGAGAAATTCTTGAAGAGAATAGGCCGCTCCATACGACTCCATAGCCCACACTTCCATTTCGCCGAGTCTTTGACCTCCGAACTGGGCCTTTCCACCGAGAGGCTGCTGCGTCACGAGAGAATACGGACCGATTGCACGGGCATGGATCTTGTCATCGACGAGATGATGCAGCTTCATCATGTAGATGATTCCGCACGTCACCTCGTTGTCAAATGGTTCGCCGGTCCTTCCATCGTAGAGGCGGGTCTGGCCTTTTTCAGGGAGACCTCCTTCTCGGAGCAATCCTTTGATATCCGACTCGCGTGCACCATCGAAAACGGGTGTAGCAATGGGCGTGCCTTGTGAAAGGGAAGAGACGAACTGTTTCAGCTGGTCTTCGTCCATGTCTTCAACTATTTCACGCACTTTTTGCCGTCGCTGTGGTTCCCTGGGATCAAATATCCCGAGAATTCGTTCCCTGAGCTTCTCGGGGGAGTAGTGTTCTTCCAGCATTTTATTAAGCGCTTCTCCCAACCCCCTTGCAGCCCAACCTAGATGGGTCTCCAATATCTGTCCGACATTCATTCGAGAGGGGACGCCAAGTGGGTTGAGCACTATTTCCAAGGGCGTACCGTCTTCGAAATACGGCATATCCTCTTCGGGTAAGATGCGCGATAAAACGCCTTTATTCCCATGTCTTCCCGCCATCTTATCACCGACGGAGAGCTTTCGTTTGATGGCTATGTACACTTTCACGAGCTTTATGACGCCCGGAGGCAGTTCGTCTCCTTTCTTCAACCTGTTGATCCGCTCGTCGTAGTGCATTTTCCAGAAATGTTTCTGATCCCCGAGACGATCCAGAATGCGGTCGATGTCTTCTTCTGTCTGGGGATCACCCTTAATGGCCAAGTTTTTCAGGAGTTCCAATTGCACGTCGTCGATTACAGCCCCGGTAATTGAATCTCCTTTTTTCAGATATGTCTTTCCGGAGTCGGGATCTTTGAGAGCCGATGCAACTGTCTTGCCTACCAGCATGCTCTTGATTCTCTCCCTGGCAGATTCCTCGACAATACGCATCTCATCATCACGATCTTTGGTAAGCTTTGCGATTTCGTCATACTCGATGGAGAGAGTTCTGCTATCCTTATCCGTTCCCTTTCGAGAGAAGATGCGGGCGCCTATGATTGTCCCTTCGACTCCCGGTGGAACTCTCAAGGAAGAATCTCTCACATCCCCTGCTTTTTCTCCGAAAATCGCCCTAAGTAGCTTTTCTTCAGGACTTAGTTGGTTTTCCCCTTTTGGGGTGATTTTTCCTACGAGAATGTCTCCTGGCTTTACTTCAGCTCCAATTCGAATAACGCCTGATTCATCCAGGTTTCTCAGGGCTTCATCGCCCACATTTGGGATGTCTCGGGTGATTTCTTCTTTTCCTAACTTGGTGTCTCGGGCCATTACTTCGAATTCTTCGATGTGGATTGACGTAAAGATGTCTTCTTTCACAATCTTTTCGCTGACTAAGATGGAGTCTTCGTAGTTGTAGCCTCCCCATGCCATGAACGCCACTAACACGTTGCGCCCGAGGGCAAGTTCTCCTTTATCTGTTGCCGGTCCATCAGAGATGACGCGTCCTTTCTCGACTAGGTCTCCTTTTTTCACGATGGGTCGCTGATTGATGCAGGTATTCTGATTTGACCGGGTGTACTTGACGAGATTATAAATATCCACGCCCGGATCCATTTGACCGCCTTCGAATTCCGTTGCGCGAATGACAATTCTGGTGGCATCCACCGAATCAACCATGCCCGCTCTCTTGGCAGTCACCGTGACTCCTGAGTCCGTAGCAACGACCTTTTCCATGCCCGTACCTATGAGCGGGGCCTCCGTGGTCAACAAGGGAACTGCTTGACGCTGCATGTTTGAACCCATGAGGGCTCTATTGGCATCGTCATTTTCCAAGAATGGAATAAGAGAAGCCGCCACCGACACTAGCTGGTTAGGGGAGACATCCATGAGATCTGCATCAGAGCTGTTCACCATGGCAAATTCCCCTTCTTTGTGACGAACAGACACGAGATCAGATGCAAGCCGTCCCTGCCCGTCTATTTCGGCATTGGC
>JAUPKT010000347.1 GCA_030837305.1 Thermodesulfobacteriota bacterium | reverse complement strand
GTTCAAACCGCAATCAGTATATTGGACAAATTCTTCAATGATAACAGTTCCCCTGAAACGGTATCATTTTACATCTCTCCCTTGTTTGTCCAGACTCAGATGGGAAAAGCTGTCGCCAAGGAGACGTCTCAAAGATACCTCTTGACACAATTACTCATCCTCTACGCAAATCACAAATTTGAACTGAAGACAAACGGGCAAGAAGCCATGGTCTACTTGTCTCCGCATCCTCCCCTTCGTCAAAAAAAGCTTAACGATTGTGTATCCGATTCTTTCTACCGAGAACTCTTCATGAGCCCGTGTCTCTCCGGATGGGATGACGGGCAGAGCAAACATGCCTATATGCATCTGTGTCACGAGGTCCTGAGTCGAAGTCAGCTTAATGCAACCGCAAAGCTTCGAGAGGCGGGCATCATGCCCCGGAAGCTCGTGTTCTTGCCGACCTTGTCCAACACGAGTCTCGCCAACAACGGGACACATCTCAGCCTGGGCAGCCTCAAACTCACGCAATTGCTTTCGGACCATGAATCAGGGTTCACCCGGGTCCACGAAAAATTTATTGGAGACCTCGTCATAAAGGTAATCGAGCACTTTCTCCCCTTGTTCGTGGGGACCTATACCGCCGCCCCATATAGACTTAATTTTTCCGATTTCCATCCGGAAAAGGTCTTGGGTTTTCTTCCCCATGAGTTGGATTACACGCACTTGCGGATGCTTTGGGCATGCTGGAAACAAAAGGCAAGACTGAAAATCCTGGGGCGATCCTTTACCCCCTTTGGTCTCAAGTCGCTGGATTCAGCAATCAGCTCTGTCTTTCGACTTCGAGGGGATTTTGTCCCGGATTTCAGACTCATAGACTATTTCGTTTCACTGATGAGCACCAATAGGAGTCCCGCCCTCGATGGCCGTCTGGGCAATTGGGATAGACTCAAGAGCGATCTGCTAAGTTTGGGGGTATTTGATCCCAGGTTAACCCCCTATTTTTTGTGCAGACTCCGAGAGTGTTCTCTCGCAGGGTTTTCCGGTTTCGAGGGTCGTTACTATAGTCTCTTCCATTCCATAAACGACGATTTGCGTCATGCGGCCAATCTTCAAACGCTGATTACCGCACTCGCGTTTAAGTTGGTCCTGGAGGGTCGGTGGCGCCATGGTGACATCCCGGACGATCCTCCCACTGAGAGCGAGAGAAGACAAATATTCTTCGGGAGTGCCATTGGACTCTCATCATTCTATGTCCACGAGAACACCAGAAATGTGTTCCTCAAAAGCATTATTCAACGCACCACGGGAACACGGTACAGCCGTCGATATTCCGGTCATATAAAGGTCTACCACAGTCACTTTCGCAAGGCCCTCCTGCAGGTACTATTGAATGAAGGGGCTGATGTCATAGATATGCTCGGATTGCAGGACACAATCCAAGATCTTACCGAAAGGGTGGCTGACAAAGAGAACAGATCTACAGCACGTAAACTGAAGAGTGCCATTCTCAAGAAACTGGGGGCCGACAATGTGTTCCAGGTGAGAGCCGAAGAATTCAATTGCGAAGCGGAGAACTATTACAGAACCGATTTGATGCGACATCACATGAGGGAGGCGCTGCATTTTCTCTCGGAAGATGTGCTCGTCTTAAGTAAGGACACCGACGTCTGTGACGGAATGCGTGCCAACACCGCTTTGAAATTCGCCGGGGTCGAGGATCCGGTATCATTTGTTGAATCTGAAAGCCCAGCCCTGGTCCACAACGAGAGTTCTTTCGGCGATGTGGTGGCATTTATACGTTTGACGCTCCTGACGATACATCGGAATGCGAATCGTGCCGAATATCTCCTCAAGCGAGGCAACAACTAATTGAATGTTTCGCATCAATACATAGAGAGAGCCACGGGTCAAATTCTAGATGAGCGGTTTCTGGGAGATCGGCTTATCCGGATGATCTACTCACCGGTGAGAGAAAACGCGCCTGCGCTATTCAATCTCCTCACCAGCGCCAGAGTGTCCACCCTGCTGGCAGCTGCCAACTACGACATTCCCCTACGAGGCTTTCACAAGCGTTTCATCCGTGACCACCGTGATTGGAGTGAATGCCTGGAACCGGAAGAAGTCGTCAAGACGCCCAGGGCCTATTTCCAACGAAAGATCAAGTACTGGGAATGCAGACCTCTCGATGGCCACCCGGATGTCGTCACCTCTCCCGCAGATTCCAGAGTCATCGTAGGATCTTTGGAAGACCATTCCATTCTCTTTATAAAGAGAAAATTCTTTTGTCTCGAGGAGTTGCTGGGACTTGATAAGCACCTGTGGGTCGACGTTTTTCGGGATGCTGATTTTGCGGTATTCAGGTTGACTCCCGACAAATATCACTACAATCACACACCTGTCTCAGGAAAAGTTGTGGATTTCTACGTGGTCCCGGGCGGTTATCATTCGTGCAATCCTTCTGCGGTCATGGCGCTGGCGGACATGTACTCCAAAAACAAACGTGTCGTAACAATAATAGACACGGATGTCCTGAACGGAACACGCATCGGGTTAGTTGCGATGATCGAGGTGGTGGCTCTTATGATAGGGGACATCGCTCAGTGTTACAGTCAATACCGCTACGAATCACCAAGACGCATCAATAAAGAGATGTTCCTGGAAAAAGGGGTCCCAAAAAGCCTTTTTCGGCCCGGCAGCAGTACGGTCATTCTCTTGTTTGAGAAGGAACGCATGCAGTTTTCATCTGATTTGCTGAGCAACCTTCATCGACAAGATGTGAAGAGTCGACTCTCACAGGGGCTGGCAGGGAAGCCACTTGTAGAGACCGACGTCGAGGTCAGATCGGAGATTGCACTGGCCCTACGGTAAAGAGTGTTTCACAAGCAACATTCCTAGAGGAGTTAACCAGCGATGGATGAATGTCTTATAGGGGCCTTCGGTATTGCCCTGGCGGTGTTTCTCAGGTGGGCATTTAAGACGCTACCCGGAGAGGGCTGGCAGATCTTAGCATCCCTGCCTGTGGTAAAAACAGGTCCAGCCACGTGGCAGGGACTTAATGTCACCTACTATGGGCTCCTGATTGCGTTTGCAGTAGTCGTGGCCAATGCAGTTATGCTCGTGCTCATGGGAGCGCTGCACGTTCCGCTATGGCCAATCTTGGTCCTTCAATTGATGATCCTTCTCGTCTGTTTGCCATGCGCCCGATTGATCGCACAGTTAGTTGAGAATAAGCAGCACACGCTTTCCATAGGCGGCACAGCCTTTCTCGGAATCGTTGTTGCACCACTCCTTGTATGGGTGACAAACGAAGTATTGAGCAGCCACGCCGGAGTGGGATTGCCCTTGATCCCGACGCTTGCGGCCATGAGTATTGCCTATGCCTTTGGGGAAGGGCTCGGAAGAGTTGCGTGCATAAGCTTCGGATGCTGTTACGGAAAACCAGTGAATTCCACCGAGCCCTGGGCGCAAAAATTATTCAATTCCTATCATTTTGTCTTTTACGGAAAAACCAAGAAAGTGTCATATGAGGGTGACATGGAAGGGAATAAAGTGATTCCGGTTCAGGCCTTGACTTCCGTGTGCCTTGTCACTGTAGGGCTGATCAGCATGCTCGCCTATCTCAAAGGATATTACGCAACTGCGCTCGGGACATCTTTGCTCATCACACAATCCTGGAGGGCATTCTCAGAAACGCTTCGAGCTGATTGGAGAGGAGGAGGGCGTATCTCGGCGTATCAAGTCATGGCGATGGTGTCGGTCGTTTGTGTCGTGCTTTTCCTCTTAGCGATACCGGCGGATCCTGCTCCAAGAGCGGAATTAAGGCATGGGATGCTCTTCTTATGGGATCCCGCGGTCTTTCTTGTGCTGGCAGGTGTCGGCTTTGCAGTGTTTGTCTATACAGGCAGGTCAACTGTCACTTCAGCCCAACTGACATTTCACGTGGTGCGGGAAAAGATCTGACATAGCACCACGCGCTGCATTCGCCCGGCGTTATCTATAAGCCCCAACATGCACCGACGGAAACAAATCCAACCTGGTATGAGGAAGGAATAAGGCTGCCATGAAATTGTCCATATAGGTCGGGTCCTCCGAGAGTTCCACATTTGTCATCGCGTGAGCTATTTCCCTGGACCTGTGAAAAAGCTTGCGATCGATGCAGGATAAACGAGCCCCTTTCAAAGACGAGTTTCCAATGAACGAGAATTTCTCGCGAGGTATGTCCGGCAGTAAACCGATCGTGACCGCATGGTCCAAGTTGATGAAACTCCCAAAAGCGCCTGCAATGATCACTCGATCCAACGCATCTACATTGAGGCCTATCTTGCCTAGCAGACAGGTATAACCGGCAAACATGGCCGCCTTTGCTCGCAAGATGTTATCGAGATCCACTTCGGTCAAAACGATGTCCTGATCCAATCCGCTCTCCTTGGCCCAGCAGATCACGTATTCGAGCCCACTGCGCCCCTCCCTGATACGCGAAGTGTTCAAGTCCGAGGAATACTTTCCATTTTGATTGAGTATTCCTATTTTCAGCATCTGCGAAATGATGTTGATGATTCCTGAACCGCAAATACCAAGAGCCGGCTTAGAATCAATGGTTCTGATCATAGGCTCAAATGTTTCCGGGTCAATGAGGATCCCCTCTATGGCGCCGGGAGCCGCCCTCATTCCAAATTCCAGTCCCCCTCCTTCGAACGCAGGACCGGCAGAACAAGAGGCCGTCATGAGGAGGTCTTTGTTTCCGGCAACAATTTCACCGTTTGTGCCTATGTCGATGAACAGCGTCATCTGTTCATCGTTCCACATGCCGTTGGCAAGAACGCCGCTTACTATGTCGCCACCCACATACGAGGCTACTCCAGGAAATACTTGGACAAAAGATTCCGGAGGAAGGAGAAGTCCCAGTTCGGATGATCGCACGGGGGAAATTAACTGGGCCGCCGGTACGTACGGCCATTCCCTGAGATACTTCGGATACAGCCCCAAAAACAAATGAGTCATCACGGTGTTACCGGCCGCGACCATGTAGTTGATGGCCTGAACCGGCATCTGGAGCTGTCTTAAGCAATCCTCGATAATTTCATTCAGACCCTTCACAACCTGTGCCTGAAGCTTTTCAAGACCATCCTTCTTCAATGCATAAACAATGCGGCTTATGACGTCGTCGCCCATGGCTATCTGGGGGTTGTATCTCGATGCTCTCGCCAGGACTCGACCTGTATCGATTTCCACAAGCTCTCCCCATAGTGAGGTAGTTCCGATGTCAACCGCCAAGGCTATCGCAGGGTATGGAGCACGACCTGATTCGACTCGAGCCAATCGATACCAAGGTCGTCCCGTGTCCTGACAACTCTCCACGTCCAGAAATGCCGTGAACTCCCAATCTCCTTTTCTCACTTCATAGGGCAACTTTTTCAAAAGGCTCAATTCGGCTACCACGGGATATATTTCGTGATCAATTTTGAGTGTTCTCATGATGCGCTCGTCATCACTCACGTTGTCATGAACTGACGGAGCCGGCGGATGCATGAACACTCGCACGGTCATCGCATCAATGTCAGGGATGATGGGAGATTCCATCGGCTGCGCAGTCAATCTCATGCGCTCGGCTTCATCCCTGGGGATGACCTTCCGACCGACCTTGGCCAATGGTATTTCGATGGACACGTCACCCATAGCCCGTGTCTGGCATGCAAGGACATAACCGGCAGCTCGGGCTGCTGCGTGGACCTTTTCAACCATCAAGGCTTCTACGGGGCCGTTCAGCACTTTTACCTTGCACTGACCACAGCCTCCGGAGCCTCCACAAGCAGCACGGATGAAAACCCCGGCCTCCAAAGCAGCATCAAGCAACAATGTCCCGTG
>JAUPKT010000346.1 GCA_030837305.1 Thermodesulfobacteriota bacterium | reverse complement strand
TGAGGGTGACGGGAGCAGAAGGCTCTTGGGGAATTGCATCAACGATGTGCCGGGTGGTGAGAATGCGGCTGTCCCGCAAGAGTTTCTTGTATTCGTCATTCCATCGTTTGAAAACAGTTACCCCGGCCAAATTGATCACAACATCGTGTTGAGGAATGACATCCTGCCATGGACCCGGTCGCGTGCCGTCTCCTGCCACAAAACTCACGTTCTGTGCCATACCCGACTTGGGGGCTGGTTTTGGATGGCGAGCCATTGTGGTGACCTGATGGCCCTGATTGACGAGAAATCGGGTCAGATTCTTTCCGACAAACCCTGTACCGCCTGCGAGAAAGATTTTCATGCTGTATGGTTCCTCCGTTGCGCAAACCTCAGGGACCTGGGCAACAATATCATAAAGAATAGTACTCCAGTTTCAACAAAGAAACCCTGTTTGCGCTTCTCTTATCATGGCAGCCCTCGAAAATAACGTCAGACCAATCTGACGATCAGGCCCATACGATCGTCACGGGATCGCCGATGTCCAAACCCAGGAGAGACGCAGCATTCCCGGCGTTGACAGCTATTTCCAGAAAACCGAAACTGTTGATGAGGGCCAAGGGGGCTCCGGGAGCAGCCTCAGCAAAAAACCTGCTCAGGCCCGGTATTTTTTCCTGACCTGCAATGACGAGCTTCACTGCTCTAATCAGCATGGATTGGTCGATATTGGTTGTGAGATTCCCGAATCGGTCTCTGTGGATGATTTCTCCCTTGAGACCGGTTGGTGTTGTGAGAGGTTGCGGACACGAAAAGCAAACGGGCTGTTGAATAAGCGGCCCCACCTCGGAGAATTGCCGCCCCAGTGAGAGATGTGCCGCTGTGGGGGCGAAGATGTCTCTGCCGTGGAAGGTGGGATGAGGATTTGGTGAGACCAGATCAGGGTTTGCAATCTCCCGGGCCTCCCATTCGTCCGTTGATGCCGTAATCCAAGAGAACAGACCGTTGTCGGGACCCACAAAGTAGCTGTCAAAGGCGTGGATAGCCATGGGTTTCCTCATGCCCCCCACTCCGGGATCAACAACCGCGAGGTGCACCGTGCCTTGGGGGAAATAGGCCGTTATGCCTTTTAAGACGAGGGCTGCTTGGCGGATAGAAAAAGGTGGAATATCATGAGTCACGTCAACAAGAGTGCAATGGGGATTTATTGATAGAATGACCCCTTTGATCTGTGCGACAAAACCGTCTTGTGTGCCAAAGTCGGTTAAAAGGGTTATGAGGGCCATCTGAGAGGCATTTCCTTCTGCTTGACGTTGTGTTGCCGTCGCCCTCCGGGGTCACCGGCAATCGATGGTATCACATGGTTTCATGGAAGGGTATGTCTTGTGGGCAATGATATTGACATGCCCTCACGGGGTTGGTTTACTACAAGTTGGAGGAAATCCCGGTGTCTCTCCTTTCGGCTGCTCAATGCATCATCGAAGACATATCTGCGGTATTCTTCCCGCCATCCTGTGGTCTTTGCGACCAACCGGTACGTGACCGAGATTCTATGATCTGCGGGGCCTGTTGGGACTGTCTCATCTCCCTCCCAGAGCCAATGTGCGAAATATGCGGCATGCCCCTGTCGGCCGAAGTCACCCCTGTGACTCCCGTGTGCGGTGTGTGTCTCAGCGCTCCTCCACCATATCGTAAGGCAAGATTTGGCGTGGTGTATGCGGGGAATGTTCGGCATGCTCTCATAGGGTTCAAATATTATGGGCAGATTCATCGGAGGGCGGCCCTTGCCCGCCTAGTCACCGAGACGTTTGATCATCATTTCAGTGCAGACAATACGGACGTGATTATTCCCATGCCAATGCACCCTCGACGATTGATCCAGAGGGGATTCAATCAGGTGGTCCTTCTCGGAGAGTCACTGGCAAGACACACCGGTATCTCGATGTGCAGGAATGTGCTCACGAAAATCAGAGATACTCCGCCTCAGGTGGGCCTACCCCGTGCCCAGCGCGTGAAGAATATCAAGGGATCCTTTGGAATAAATGGGAATGAGCGAATTCGGGGCAAGCGGGTTCTCCTCGTAGACGACGTATCCACGACAGGATCGACCATATCAGAGGCTTCCAAGACCCTTATGCATTCGGGTGCCGGCAGCGTAGAGGTAATCGTATTGGCGCTTCGCACGCAGAACGCAATTTTAGAAGATGTTTCAGGAAAGGAGCAATCGGATGGCATTGATGACACCGGAGGCCTTTGAAGAGAGCCTCAAGAAGATGAAACCTCGGGTCTTCATGAATGGAAAGCGGGTGGAAGATGTCTTGGACAATCCGAATACCCGCACGGTGGTGGAATCTAACAAGGCGAGCTATCGATGGGCCCTTGACGAGAGATACCGGGGCATCATGACGTGCCGTTCTCCTCTTATTGATGATATCGTAAATCGGTACACTCATGTGAGTGCGAGCGTGGAGGACTTGGTGGCCAAGGCCACGGCAGGGACTTTCACTGCCGAGATGTTGGGCACATGTATTTATCGGTGCGTGGGATACGATGCGTTCCACTCTCTTGCCGCCACGACGTGGGAAATGGATCAAAAGCTCGGTACCGAGTACTATCCACGTTTTCTGGAGTACCTGAAGATGGTGCAGACACGAGATCTCTCCGTGGCAG
>JAUPKT010000345.1 GCA_030837305.1 Thermodesulfobacteriota bacterium | reverse complement strand
TCAGCACACTTCTCATGAAAGCGTGCTGGGATTCCAATGCCGGATTGGCTGAACTTATGATCAAGGACGGCGCTGACCCCAATGCCGTTGATGAGAACGGCGTGACCGCATTGATGCTGGCAGCGAGTAACCCCAAGAACGACAACGCTCACCTCGTCACTATCCTCGTACAGCGAGGCGCTGATGTTCACGCGAAGGATAAAGAAGGCCGAACTGCATTTCAGAGAGCTTTTGACAAAGGCTACTTACACACGGCATGGGCACTCTTGCACAAAGGTGCGGATCCCAATGCCTTGAACGAAAAAGGGCAGACGCCGCTCATTGCTTTTGCCGAGAAATGGAACCCCAATGCCGGCCATTTAGAGCCCTTTCTCAGTAGGGGAGTTCCCGTGAATGCCCGAGACAAAGAGGGGAGAACTGCCCTGATGATAGCAGCCGAGAGTCCCCTGGATCATAAATGGGGGGTGGATGCTGTGGCGCACCTCGTCGCAAAGGGGGCAGACATCAACTTCCAGGACGAGGGAGGAAAATCATCTCTCATGGGAGCTGCTGAACGCGGTCGGCTTGAGATTGCGAAGTTGCTCATTGAAAAGAATCCCCAAATAGACCTCCGGGACAAGCAAGAAAAGACGGCTCTCATTCTAGCAGTTGAAAACGGACATCTGGATGTTGCCGAGGTTCTCATCAAGGCGGGAGCTGACGTAAACGCCAAGGACAGCACAGGCAAGACGCCGCTCATTTACCTTAATGAACAAATGACCAGAATGCGCGAGCATCTCCTTCAAAAGGGCGCCAAGGACTGATTCCAGGATCCTACCTTCGGTGGACAATGAACGGTGTCTGGTAAATCTCGATCGTTATCTCATTCAAACCGCATGGCTGTAACTATGTCCAAACGACTCGCCTGCAACGAGGGATAGAGTCCTGCGAAAACGCCTATGAGCGTGGTGACTGCGAGGTCTATGATAATGCTCGTGGACATGACATAGTGGGAGACCTCCACCCCGAGCTGATCCTTCAGGACGTTCACGCAGAGAACTCCCAGCACGACGCCGGCGATCCCTGCTGCCAGGCTCACCAAGACTGATTCCAAGAGGAACTGAAGACGAATCATGGTGTCAGTGGCGCCGACAGCCTTTCTCAAACCGATCTCGCGAGTCCTGTCCTGAACTGCCGCGAGCATCACGTTGGTCAGCCCTACCTTACCCAGAACAAAGACGATGGCTAACGAAGCATACACAAATATATTCACCACATACACAAGCATTTTCACTCGCTTCACCCGCCCTGGATAATAAAAGATGTGTAGACCGTCCTCGTATCCTTTGTGCAACTCGTTCAACGTGCTGAGAGTATTTTCGTAGACCGGCTCCACGTGATCCCAATTGTTGACTCGTATATAGAGGGTCGATAGGGAATCAAGACCCTTAAAGATGTTGCGTACCGTAGTGATTGGGACAAACACGCCCGAGCTGATATGATCGTGCTGAAGTCCGCCCAATACACCAACGACTCGAAACCAGATGTGATCGATTCGTATGTATTGCCCTATTGGATCTGCTCCCCGAAACAAGCTTTTGACGACCTCTTTACCTACAATACAAACTCGTTCCCTGTTATCGAAGTCCGCCGGGTTAAAGAGGCGGCCGCTGAGCAGGTGAGGCGTTTGGGTGCGCCAGTAATCAGAATCTACTCCGTGGACGTCGACACCCTTTTCAGATCTCCTATACGTTGCAGTCACGTTTTGGACACTCGCCACCGGCGCCACAGCCATGACATGGGGATTTTTTTTGAGTCTTTCCACGTCCCGCATCTGAAATTCACCCGGATGGAGGTTGCCGAAATGGTTCCTCCATTCCGCTTTCAACACAGTGGCTTCACCGAGAATCTCAAGATTTTCTGCCAGCTTACCCTCTACGGAATCGCCCATAGTCCTGATAATGATGAATCCTATCGTTCCGAGGGCAATGGCAGCGATGACCGCCCGATATCGGCGACGGTTTCGAAAGACCATCCTCTGAGTCATGGTGATTATGTCAAGAATTTCCACTTTGGACACCCGCAGAATTTACAACCGATTGCATATCTCGAGACACGGTCCCCTCGGGGGTCATGGCTCCTCGTGCAGCGCTCTTTGAACCAAGTTGGTCCCCCTTCTACTCGAACCTCATGGCCACCACAGGATCCAATTTTCCTGCCGTCCTGGCCGGCAAAACTCCTGACACCACCCCAACCACAATACCAATAATGACTGATATAAGAACGCTTTGAAAGAAGACCCCATAAACAAATGCACCTTTGATCATGGACATGGTTATGACTTGGACGAGAAACGCTCCCGTCATAATTCCCACCACGCAACTGATGAGACACACCATGAGTGATTCACAGAGAAATTGGGAGACAATTGCTCCATCGGTTGCCCCCACTGCCGTACGGAGGCCGATCTCTGTGGTGCGTTCTTTCACGAGAGCGAGCATAACATTTGTAACGCCTAGGCCGCCAAGTATCAGAGTGACGGCGATGGCCGTATAGAGAAAGAACTTGAACGTATCCACAGTCTTTTTCATAACCTCGATGCGTTCCTCGTCGTACGTGACAGTGTGGCCGTAACGAGGTTGCCGCCCGTGGAGCAAGGAGGAAACCCTTTGGTGAACATCACTAACGAGGTACCAGTTTTTGGGAACTATGTACAGTTTCCGAATGGGGAACATCTCGGGGATTTGCGAGCGACCCAAAGTGATCGGCAAGAGAATTGTCTCGGCAAAAAGTGGATCTTCCGCTTGTGCCAACACTCCGACAACCTCAAAGGCAATGCCCAGTATATGTATCGATTGTCCGATTGGAGATTCCCCCGGCTCAAAAAGTGCCTTCTTGACGGCTTCCCCGATGACACACACTGATCGCCGATTTTCCGCGTCGTCATCACTCAGAGCCCGACCTTCTGCCAACGGTAAATACACCACTCGAAAAATATTAGCCTCGACCCCGGCCAGCCGAGCTCCGTATTTCACGTTCCTACCGTGAGATATCATGCGGACATCATGAAATACTGCGGGTGCTGCATCTAATACCCCCGGCAAACGTCGTACATCCTCAATGTCACCGAGTCTAAACTGAGAGTAATCTATGGTCGCCTTCACGGTAGTTGCGCTACCGAGAATCCCGAGATTTCGGCCAAGGTTTTCCTCCACGGAGTCGCCGACGGTCATGACCGTAATGAGACCTGCCGTCCCCAAGGCCGTACCGATCAATGCGCTCCGATACCTCCTCCGGAGCCTCGATACCTGACGTATGGACATTACGATGAGGTCAACAATCCCCATGTTACGACACCTTCACACAAAGAGTGTACCGCCAAAACTTAAAATATTCTCGGGTTCAGTTTCTTGTCAAGGGAGAGGGGTTTTGTCTCCTTAAATCATCGGCCTGAGGGAGTCCTCGATATTTGACGATGAAACG
>JAUPKT010000344.1 GCA_030837305.1 Thermodesulfobacteriota bacterium | reverse complement strand
GCTTTGCCCACACCTTCGTCTCGTCAACCGAAAACGCCCACTTCTTCGTTGGTCGAAGTGCGTCGAGGAAAGGTTCAGGAATTTCTTCAAGTCGGTATAAACCCGTACGCTATTGGATTCGTACCGGAATTAACATCAAAGCAATTCGCTGAACATTACGGAGCCATTGAAGAGGCCGACCATCTTTGCGAGTCTCAAAGAATGGCCGGACGAATCATTGCTTTGAGGATTATGGGTAAGGCCTCCTTTGCACGACTTCGAGATGCCGAGGGCGATTTCCAGATCTACGTTAGCCGTGATCATGTAGGGGTAGAGAAATACCAGATTTTCAAGAAGCTTGATTTGGGCGACATAATAGGTGTCAAAGGCACTCCTTTCCGGACTCGTTCGGGCGAGTTGAGTATCATGGCCACGGAGATTGTCTTGCTAACCAAGTCACTCAGGCCCTTGCCCGAGAAATGGCACGGCCTTTCCGACGTGGAGACTCGTTATCGACAGCGTTACCTGGATCTAATCGTTAATCCTCACGCACGGGACATCGTAATTACGCGGAGTCGGATAGTAGCTTATTTTAGGAATTTCCTGACAGAACGACGGTTTCTCGAAGTTGAAACTCCCATGATGCAGTCAATACCGGGCGGCGCCACGGCAAAACCCTTCGAGACGTTTCACCATGCCTTGGGTCGGCAGCTTTATTTGAGAATAGCCCCTGAACTCTATTTGAAGCGATTGCTGGTTGGGGGATTCGACAGAGTATTTGAGATCAACAGAAACTTTCGTAATGAGGGGATTTCTACCCAGCACAATCCCGAATTCACCATGCTGGAATTTTATCAGGCTTATGCCACTTATGAAGATTTGATGGACTTGACGGAAGAAATGCTTTGCGGGCTTGCTATGAGTCTTTTCGGGTCTCTGAAATTCTCCTATGGCGATGGCGCAGTAGATCTCACGCGTCCATGGCCACGTATGACCGTCCGAGAAGCTCTGCTGAAATATGCAGGAATAACGGAAGACGAAATAGACGATAGGAACTCAATGTTTATCCGAGCGATGGAAGCCGGGCTCGAGGTTCCGCAGGATGATTCATTGGGTAAGCTGTGGATGGCTCTTTTTGATGAACTCGTAGAGAAACAGCTATGGGGTCCGATTTTCATCCACAGATATCCGGTGGAGGTATCTCCCCTGGCTAGAAGAAACGAGGAAGATCAGACGGTTACTGACCGCTTTGAGCTGTATATCTGTTGCAGGGAAACGGCCAACGCTTTTACCGAACTTACCGACCCCATCGATCAGAGGAGTCGATTTGAGGAGCAGGTGCAGGCGAGGGCTCAGGGCGATGAAGAAGCGCATTTCCTTGATGAGGACTTTGTTCGGGCATTGGAGTATGGAATGCCGCCTGCTGCGGGTGAAGGGATAGGAATCGACAGACTGGTCATGCTGCTGACAAACTCTCAATCTATTCGCGAAGTAATTCTGTTCCCCCACATGAGACCGGAAACCACTTGCTCATGAGTTTGCCCTTCGAGATAAGTATCGGCCTTCGCTATCTGAAGGCAAAAAGGAAACAAGCATTCATATCAGTAATCAGTGGATTTGGAGTGCTCGGGGTCATGCTGGGGGTGATGACCCTCATAATAGTACTTGGGGTGATGAACGGTTTCGAGCGGGATCTTAAGGATAAGATTTTGGGCACCGTTTCTCATTTGGTGGTATTGAACCATTCCAGCAGGACTCTTACCGGCTGGCCGGAACTCATGTCGAGAATAAGAGCATTTGACGGCATCAAGGCAGTGACACCATACATATATGGCCAAGCTATGTTATCCTCCCGTGGGCGAGTGCGTGGCGTCATTGTGCGGGGAATCGACGGGGACTCGGCGGGCGGGGTTATTTCGCTCCCCAACTACTTGCAGAGCGGATCAATTGATCAGTTGGCCACCACGAGCGATGGCATGCACGGGATTATTGTTGGGAAGGAACTGGCCATGGCCAACTCTTTGAGGGACGGAGACCTGGTTCAGCTCATTTCCCCGCAAGGCAAGAGAACCCCAATAGGAGCGGTGCCAAAAGTTCAGAATTTTAGGGTCACTGGAATTTTCAAGTCGGGCATGTACGAATTCGACGCTAACCTCGTGTACATGGATCTCAAAGAAGCACAGAAGTTTTTTGAGATGGGTGATGGAGTAACGGGTATTGAAGTTGCTCTGAATGATATTTATGCGGCTCCCAAGATAGGGAATCGCATAGAAGTTTCTCTCGGTCACAGTTACTGGACGAGGACGTGGAAAGACATGTACAGAAATCTTTTCAGTGCTTTGAAACTCGAGAAGATAGCTATGTTTATCATCTTGACGTTTATCGTCCTTGTTGCGGCATTCAATATAATCATATCCCTGATCATGCTGGTGATGGAGAAGAGTCGTGATATTGCTATACTGAAGGCTTTGGGAGCAACATCAGATAGAATCATGCGTATTTTCATCGTTCAGGGGATGGTAGTGGGTGTCGTTGGAACTCTGCTGGGAGCTGTAGGGGGAATAGCAGGTTCAGCCCTGTTGGCCAATTATCCCGTCATAGAGCTGCCGGAAGAGATCTACACGATTTCCAGACTTCCCGTGGCCATCCACGTCGGTGATGTGCTTATCATTTGCGGAGTGGCACTTACAATATGTTTCCTCGCTACCCTTTACCCTTCCTTGCGGGCAGCTCGCATGGCCCCAGTGGAGGCCCTTCGATATGAGTGACGGTCTGATTTACGAGGTTACAGACATATGGAAGAGCTACACAAACGGGGTTAAGAAAGTGGAAGTGTTACGAGGCGTCAATCTCAAAGTCACACGGGGAGAGAGCATTGCAGTGACTGGGCCATCCGGAGTAGGAAAGAGCACCTTGCTCCATATTTTGGGGCTCCTGGATTCGCCCGGTAGTGGAACCATAATGCTGGATTCGGTGAACACGGGTGAACTGGGGGATACGGAGAGAGCCCGTGTGCGAAATCAACGAATTGGATTTGTTTTTCAGTTTTTTCAATTACTGCCGGAATTCTCTGCCCTGGAGAACGTGTTGATGCCCGGTTTCATTGCCAGGCAAAATTATGCAGATTTGAAGGAGAAGTCCCTGGCTCTTTTGGAATCAGTGGGCTTGTTGGACAGAATTGCACATAGACCTGGAGAACTGTCGGGCGGAGAGCAGCAGCGAGTAGCCATAGCGAGGGCTTTGGTTATGGGTCCAGACGTGTTGTTGGCCGACGAACCCACGGGGAACCTCGATCCGGAAACCGGCGCTGAGATTGAGGGACTCCTTCGAGATCTCAATGAACAGAGGAAAACAACACTGATTGTCGTTACTCACAAGGAATCTTTGGCCTGTTCCATGGACCGGCGGGTTGCGCTCATCGGTGGCAGGTTAGAGGAGCTTCAATGAAGAGGCTTTTAATCTCCGCAATAGCCTTAATCTTGATTCCGGTGGCCATCTTGGCGCAACAGACTGGGTCCAGGAAGTTCATGATATTTCCCATCAAGGTCGTATCTGAGGGCACTGCTCCCACTTTTAGCAACGAAGTGGCCGCTGTGCTCGGCTCAGAACTATCGAAAGAAGGCGACTTGGATATCATTTCGGGTCGTGCCTTCTTGTCCGCCATAGAAAACGCTCGAGTGGACCCGGAGAGGTTGCTGAGAATAGCAGAACGTACGGGCAGTTCCGCCTTCGCCTGGGGTACCATTTCAAAACTAACTGACGGGTATTCCTTGGAGATATCGGCTATGAGGGCTGCTGCTCGAAGTCGGCCGAAGCTGTTCACTGCGACGGGAAAGACCATGGAGGAGTTGCTGCAAAAGCTGCAACAACTTGCCGTGGAAATAGGGAGCAGTGTCTTGGATAGACCCAAGATTGGGGCCATAAAGATTGAGGGGAACAATCGCATCCAAAAAGACGCCATTCTGAATAGATTGGATATGAAGTCAGGGACTCCATTTCGACGGTCGGCCATTGGGGACGAGATTCGTGAAATATATGGGATGGGATATTTTGACGATGTGCAGATCACAGCCGAAGAAACAGGAACAGGAGAAGTTGACCTAAAAATTGTTCTCAAAGAGAGGCCCTCTATCAAGAATATAGAGGTACAGGGAAACAAGGTACTGACGAAGGACGAAGTACTCGATGCCCTGACGACCAAGTCATTTTCGGTTGCGAGTGTCGAGAAGATTCGGAATGACATCGAAAAACTTAAGCAGATGTATGAGAAGAAAGGTCATTATCAGCCGAAGATCGATTATGAGATCAAGGAGTTATCCCGCAACGAGGCATCTTTGATCTTTAAGATCGACGAAGGCCCTAAGAGTTACCTCACGGAACTTGTTTTTGACGGGCGAAACAAGATTTCGGACAAAGAACTTCAGAAGATAATGACAATAAAGGAGAAGAGTTGGTTTTGGTTCCTAGACGAATCAGGAGTGTTTTCAAAGGAAAAGTTGGAAGAGAACAGAATGAGGCTCTTGGCTTACTACTTGGACAACGGTTTCGTGAATGTTCAGGTGGGAGTTCCAGATGTTGACATACAGGGCAACAAGGTGAAGGTGACCTATCCGATTCGCG
>JAUPKT010000343.1 GCA_030837305.1 Thermodesulfobacteriota bacterium | reverse complement strand
CAACCTGGGTGCCAACGCCATTCTGGGAGTGAGTCTCGGGGCAGCAAAAGCCTGCGCCGTGGAACTCGGCATGCCGCTGTACCGGTACATCGGTGGTGTGTATACAGTCCGTTTGCCTGTTCCCATGATGAACATCCTCAATGGAGGGGCACATGCGGACAATAATGTCGATATCCAGGAATTCATGGTCATGCCAGTCGGAGCTTCCTGTTTCCGTGAGGCATTGAGGATGGGGGCTGAGGTTTTTCACTCTCTAAAAAAGGTCCTGAAGAACAAAGGACTTAACACTTCAGTGGGAGACGAGGGCGGCTTTGCCCCGAACCTCGAGTCTAACGAAGAAGCACTCCAGGTGATCATGCAGGCCATTGACCAGGCCGGCTACAAAGCCGGTCACGATGTGTTCATAGCCATTGACGCGGCTGCCAGCTCTTTTTACAAGGACGGAGCTTACTGTCTGGGAGCGGAATCAGCGAAGAAAAGTTCGGAAGAAATGGTCACGTTCTATGAAGACCTCATCGATCGCTACCCCATAGTGTCCCTGGAAGATGGTCTCGACGAGAACGACTGGGCCGGTTGGAAAATTCTGACGGATCGCCTTGGCAAGAAAGTTCAGGTAGTCGGCGACGATATTTTTGTCACCAATATCGAACTGCTTCAAAAAGGCATTGACATGGGGGTAGCCAACTCCATCCTCATAAAGCTCAATCAGATCGGAACGCTGTCGGAAACCATTGAGGCCGTGCGACTTGCCACCGCCCATGGGTACACGTCTGTGGTGTCTCACCGGAGTGGTGAAACAGAGGACACCACCATAGCGGATCTTGTAGTAGGTTTGGGCACGGGCCAAATAAAAACCGGATCAGCTTCCAGAACGGATCGAATTGCCAAGTACAATCAGTTGTTGAGGATAGAAGAATCATTGGGAGACAGTGCCCTTTACGGTGCGGTGGGTTTGATGCGCTGACAATGAAAGGAAAAGGGAGAAGCGGTCCTTACCCAATGGCAGGCTCGCTTGGAGGTGGTAATGGCTGAGGTTCATGTTCGGAAGACATTCTCCGAGATCAATCAGAAAATAAGAGAAGGTAAGGCTGTTGTCGTCACCGCAGACCAGATGGTGGACATCGTCCGTGAATGTGGGCCTGGGGAGGCAGCCCAGAAAGTTGACGTGGTTACCACAGGAACATTTGGCATCATGTGTTCCTCGGGCGCTTTCTTGAATTTTGGGCACACCAAGCCTCGGATCAGGGCCAACAAAGTGTATTTGAACGGCGTTGAGGCGTATGCCGGTGTTGCAGCGGTAGATTGCTATGTGGGCGCGACACAAACCAAAGAGGATGATCCTTTCAACAAGGTGTTCCCCGGTCGATTCCGCTATGGGGGCGGGCATGTCATAGAGGATCTGGTGGCCGGACGGGAGGTCCTTCTCCAGGCATCCTCTTACGGCACAGACTGCTACCCGAGAAGGACCCACGAAGCACCAATGCGGCTGGATGACTTTGTGGACGCCTTTCTCCTCTGTCCGAGAAATTGTTATCAAAACTACAACTGTGCCGTCAATTTGTCTCAAAAGACAATTTACACGTACATGGGAGTGCTGCGTCCCGAGGCTTCCAACTGCACCTACTCGACTGCCGGACAACTGAGCCCTCTTTTAAACGATCCATTCTACAAGACCATAGGAATGGGTACGCGAATCTTCTTAGGGGGCGGCATCGGCTACGTCATCGGGCCGGGCACACAGCACAACCCCAGCGTCCCGAGAACCGGGAACGGAGTAGTCATGGGCGGAGCAGGCACTCTGGCTGTTCGAGGGGATCTCAGACAGATGTCTGCCAATTTCTTGAGGGGCGCAGCTCTGACGGGGTACGGCTGCTCACTGAGTGTGGGCATCGGGATCCCTATACCGATCCTTGATGAACAGATGGCGAAATTTACTGCTGTTTCCGATAAAGACATCCTCATACCCGTCGTTGACTACGGTGAAGACTATCCACGGGGAGAAGGGAGACCATTAGCCCACGTGACCTGCGCAGACCTCAAGAGGGGTGAGATCATGTTTGAAGGCAAGAAAGTTTCATCTTCTCCTCTGTCGAGTTATTCCAAGGCCCTGGAGATCGCTACGATCCTCAAAGAATGGATCGAGGCTGGTCGTTTTTTCTTGGGAGAGCCCCAGGACACGTTGCCTTCGGTACCCATCGCGTAGCGGTCGGTGGAACAATGGTTTCGATTCTGGAATGTCAGCCCAGGACGTACCGTGCTTACCATGACGACGGTCGTTTTTGCAGTTTTCGGGTCACCGTGGAGACATCGGACCTGTATGTCAAAGCCCTCAAGAGACTTGATCGCGAGACAGAACGACTCGTGAGAGATTGTCGAGGTCAGATCAAAGAGGCGATTGTCAGGAGGCCTGAGTTTCTCACCAGTCTCTCGCCATTGGACGAAGACCCGAAAGACTCGCCCGTGGTGGTGAGCATGATTCGAGCTGGACGGAAAGCCGGAACCGGTCCCATGGCGGCTGTGGCGGGCGCAGTGGCGGAATTCGTCGGTCGAGCGCTCCTGGAACTGTCACCGGAGATAATAATAGAAAATGGTGGCGACATATTCGCTCGCATTCGCGGTCCTCTGACCTGTGGAATCTTTGCCGGAAATTCCCCCTTCAGCCAGAGGCTGGGTATCAGAATATCGGACTCGCTCCTTCCCGTCAGTGTCTGTACATCATCAGGGTCGGTGGGACCTTCGAGGTCCTTCGGACGGGCCGATGCGGCAGTAGTGTTCTCAAATAGTGCGTCCCTTGCAGATGCGGTTGCAACCGCCATGGGAAACCGGATAGGGTGCCACCGCGATCTGCGGGAGGCGGTGGAGTGGGCCATGAGCATTAAGGGAGTCAAAGGAGCTGTCGGAGTCTTGCACGATCAAATGGCGGCACTCGGAGACCTGGAGTTGGTCCCCATCCAAAGCGAAACAGGGTGAGGAGTCGACCAGGCTCATTTGAAACAGAAGACCGGATTCATCGAGGTAGAACATGGCATCGAGAAACGTATTGCTTATTTTCAAGTCGAGCATCATGTACAAGCCGGTTATATACAAGCTCGCAAAAGATTTTGATCT
>JAUPKT010000342.1 GCA_030837305.1 Thermodesulfobacteriota bacterium | reverse complement strand
GGAACGGAAACCGGTCAGGCCACGGCAAAAAGTATCTTGACTCAGGTTTCAGGAACCTTCTTCCTGCCTTTGGATTTCCCGTGGTCGGTGAATCGGGTCGTGGAGCGAATTAGGCCGGACGTTTTCATCTTGATGGAGACTGAGTTGTGGCCCAATTTGATCAATAGCCTCAAGCGTCACGAAACACGTATCATTCTTGTCAATGGGCGAATTTCTGATCGATCATATCCGAGGTACAAATTCATGCGACCTTTGTTTTCTAAAACCCTGGAGCAGATCGATCTTTTCCTCATGTCATCCGAACTCGATGCGATGCGAATTATTGACATAGGCGCGTCGCCCGATCGCGTCCACATCACCGGCAATACGAAGTTCGACGCGGTTTGTTCTGGGATCGATGAATCAGCCCCCGAGCGGATTTCCGGAATACTCCATCTGGATGCCGAGAGTCGGGTGCTCGTGGCGGGCAGCACACATCCCGGGGAGGAGGAGGCCGTACTGGATGCATAT
This sequence comes from Thermodesulfobacteriota bacterium, assembly GCA_030837305.1. Classification (GTDB taxonomy): domain Bacteria; phylum Desulfobacterota; class Desulfomonilia; order Desulfomonilales; family Desulfomonilaceae; genus JAUPKT01. Next base: position 4,022 of record JAUPKT010000342.1, on the reverse strand, counting down.
TCGGCCTTGATAAGACAGTTTCCTGACCTTGTCCTGATCATTGTGCCCCGTCATGTGGAGAGAGCGCCTGAAATAGTTTCCCTTTTGTCATCCAGGTCACTGCCGGAACCTTTCTTGAGAAGCAGTGTGGAGACCGGTTCTTCTCGTGAGGGGAGGCCCATTGTCATTTGGGACAAGACCGGGGAGTTGCGCGATGTGTATTCGGTGGCGTCGGTCGTCTTTGTTGGGGGATCACTGGTCAAGAAGGGCGGTCAAAACATCATTGAACCGGCGGTGTGGGAAAAGATAGTGGTCTTTGGGCCCTCCATGGAGGACTTTCGGGATGCACGTGACATTTTGATCGGATGCCGCTCGGGAATAGAAGTGAGAAATGTCAAGGAGTTAGTGTCCGCTTTTCAACGCGTCCTGGCTGACCCGGCCACCTACCGGACTCTTGCGGCAAACGGTCGCGAGACATTGATGAGTCATAGGGGGAGTGCGGCCCGTAACGCCCAATTCATCTCTCGGTATCTCATGGCGAGAGAAAGGGCGTAACGTCTCCTTTGCCCACCCTGATGACCACAGGCACTTCGTCGAGCAAACTTATCACTGATGAAGGCTCCGGCATGAAGATGCCGCCATCCACCACCAAATCCACTTGGCCCTGATACAGAGCCTCAATTTCTCTTGGGTGATCGAGTAGTTGGTCATCCGGGAGTCTCACTGAAGAACTGAGGATGGGATTGCCGAGTTCCTGAAGCAGTGCCTGACAGATCCTATTGTCGGGAATCCTGATCCCCACTTCGTTGCGTTTGGTGAGTACGATGCGGGGCACGAGCCGTGTGGCTTTCAGGACAAATGTATACGGCCCGGGCAGATAGCGTCGCAATATACGGTAACTGTGGTCATCAACCTGAGCATATTCTGAGATGGTCTTGAGGTCTGAAAAGACAAAGGAAAGGTGGGTCTTGTTGTCTATTTTTTTTATTTTTCGGACTCTTTCGAGGGCCCTTTTGCTGTGGATATTGCAACCCAGGCCGTACACGGTATCGGTGGGATAGACAATGACTCCGTCTGCTCGGAGCACACTTGCAACACGCCCAATCAAGCGTGGCTGAGGATGTAGGGGGTTGATTTCAAGTATCATTTCGAGTGTTGGGATAGACGACCCTGCCCTCCAGGAGAATGTCCGGCCCAATACGAAAAGACCTGACATCTTCGAGTCGTGGGGCCTCCTCCAATCTGCTTATTCCGAGTCCTTCGACTCCGGACGGTGCTGAAGCGCCGCCTATGATTATGGGAGCGTAAAAGAACTGGCAGCGATCCACCACCTTGGCTTTGAGAGCCGCCCAGGCAAGGTTTGCCCCGCCCTCGATGAGGAGAGATGTCACTCCGATACTGTATAGTCGATACAGGAGGTCGTTGAGATCAACACTGTCCGTGCCTCTTGTTCTGAGTATTTTTGCCCCTCGTTTTTCCAAGTCCGCCAGGCGGTCTTTCGGTGGGTTGTATTTCGTTGCCACGATGACCCCGGCCGATGTGGAAGAATCGAACACACGGGCATCCAGGGGTGTCCTGAGCTGAGAGTCTGCCACTATCCTGACGGGATCTCTACCTCGGCCTCCCTTGAGACGGGTGTTCAGTGCGGGATTGTCCGCAAGAATGGTTCCGATGCCCACCATGATGGCAGATACCTTGTCTCTCAGCCTGTGAACCTTGCGCCGGGATTGCTCCGAAGTGATCCATTGAGAATGGCCGGTGCGGGTGGCAATGCGGCCGTCCAGACTCATGGCAAGTTTGAGAAACACAAATGGCCGTTTCATGGTCACATTGGTGACATATATCTCATTGATACGTCGACATCGATTTTCGGCAACATGCCCCCAGATTTGGACACCGGCGGCTTCCAGGGTCTTGGCTCCACCTCCGGTTACCGTGGGATTCGGATCGTCCATACCGTAGTACACACTCTTGATCCCGGCCTCCAGGATGGCCTCCGTGCACGGCGGAGTTCTCCCGTGGTGATTGCATGGTTCGAGGGTGACAAAGAGTTCCGCGCCAAGAGCGTCCGAACCTGCTGCCTTGATCGCCTCCACTTCTGCGTGTGGTTCTCCGGCTGCGTGGTGATAGCCCTCTCCCACGACTTTGCCATCCTTAACGAGAACCGCACCCACAGCAGGATTTGGCGAGGTTCGGCCGAGGGCCCGCCGCGCGAGCTTCAGGGCCATTGACATGAACCGTTCGGCCTCACGGGGAATCGTTGGTCGGCCGATTGTCTTCCGGGACTTCTCCTCTGGAACGTGCCTGCTCCCGGGCCTCTCTAAACTCATATAATTCCTTTATCTCTCTCACAAATTCTTCTATATCCCGGAATGATCGGTACACTGAGGCAAATCTTACATATGCCACGTCGTCCATAATCTGGAGGGCTTCCATGACTTTCTCGCCGACGTAAGAGACACTGATCTCCTTCTCAGGTCGTTCCATCAGCTCCTGTTCAATGGAATCCGCAACCGCTTCGATCCTATCAATACTTACCGGCCTCTTTTCACAGGCGCGGCGCATGCCCTCGACTATTTTTCGTCTGTCAAAGGTCTCTCTGCGGCCATCCTTTTTTATGACATATGGCAGGATTTCTTCAATACGCTCGTACGTCGTGAATCTCTTCTTGCAATTCAAACACTGACGACGTCTTCTGATGACGGAGTTATCCTTGCCCAGGCGGGAATCTATCACTCTATCGTCGATTGCGCCACAGGCAGGACATTTCATCGTTGGCCGCCTTATCCAGGTTCGACAAATCCGGGACTACGATACACCCTATGTATATCGAATCACAAAGAGATGCAAGAAAATAAAGAATTTCATTCTCATAACTTATTTACATTGAGTCAGGTAAGGCGTTACACTCTGACGAATAAACCTTGATGAACAGTAGAAGATTCATACGGATTCCTTGTGTGAAGTTGAGCGGCATTACAAAGGCTGATGTAACAGTGGTGATTACAATCACCTTAAGTTCTTTAGCCTTGTTTGTTGCCTTTCAACTTTTCACACCGGCAGGCTCAACCGTGGAAATTAGATCTGGTGATGATTTGATCATCAGACATCCCCTGGAGGAGGACAGGATCATCGAGATCAATGGACCATTGGGCACGGCAATCGTTGAGATTTCTGACAATCATGTCCGAGTCGTTGCTGCTCCGTGCAACGACAAGACTTGTATACACATGGGATCCATAGGACGGCTTGGCGGAGTCTTGGTTTGCATGCCCAATCGGGTGTGGGTCACGGTGGTAAGCGGTAAGAACGATAGCGTGGATGCAATGACCAGATGAACGATGAACTTGTCAAGTTAGCGAGAGTGGGCTTGCTTCTCGCCCTGGCTGTGGTAATTCACTCAGCGGAAGCCATGCTGCCCGTCACGGTGCTCTGGTTCCGGTTTGGGTTCGCGAACATTATGGGTCTTACCACCCTCTATCTCTTTGGTTTCAAGTATGCCGTGATCGTCACCTTGGGCAGAGTTTTTTTGGGATCCCTGGTGACGGGACTGTTTGGCTCTCCCGCATTTCTATTGTCCCTGTCGGGCGGCCTTGCGGCCATTGCCGTGATGGGGCTCGCCAAAACAATTTCAAGGGAGCGATTCTCAGAGATAGGCGTGAGCATACTTGGTGCCGTGACTCACAATGCCGCACAACTCCTTGTTGCCTACGTGATCCTCATACGAAACGAAGCGATCCTGTATCTCCTCCCCTTGATGCTCGCAGCCGCTTTGATTACCGGCTTTATCAATGGACTGGCCGCTCGCTTTCTTATTGCGCATTTCAGAGAGGCAGACACTCGCCTTCACATTTAGTAGCCCATCAAGCCGCAGCACCGTGTGCACACGGGCATCAGCCCTCTCTCTGATAGGCTCTTTCTGAATTTCTTGTATGGCTCGGAATTCCACAACTCGGTTATGGTTTTCTCCTTCACGTTCCCAACCACAAAATCGTGGTAGTCTCTGCACGGCGAGACGTCCCCGTTTGAGTTGATTTCAACTG
>JAUPKT010000341.1 GCA_030837305.1 Thermodesulfobacteriota bacterium | reverse complement strand
TTCTCACGCTGTCGCCATCCAGCACAAATGCAGGGATTCCCCTGTTGACCAACGCACTCTCGAGTGCTTGCGCAATGGTCGTTTTCCCTGAGGCACTGAGACCGGTCAGCCATACGACACACCCCTTGTGTCCCAAGATACTCTCTCTGTCTTGTTGGGAAAGTCCCTCCGAAGAAGGATACGTTTCCCTTTCAACAAAGGACATACAATGAACCTCCTAATGCTAATCTCCACAGAATAATACGTGATCGACCGGAAACATCGTTATTTTTCACTCATGATAACGTTGGAATCCATACTCTTCACAGTCCTACCAATCGCACTCTTTCCTCAGCCCTGGATTCAGTCACGTCGCCATGGCATTCAACCCAATCTCTCTTCCATTGCGATTGTCCCCGTGGTTCGCCGTTTCGAAGTTCGCATGGTTCGTGTCCGCAGATGGGACATTCCGGATCGTCGCACGGATCCAGATGAATGAGTACGTCTGCCTGTCCACCAAAATATTCCATAAATATCTTTTCGAGGTCCTTCACTTGCTTGTGTGCGTCCCACAAGGGGATGTCCCTCGGCAGAATCAGGTGAAAATCCAGGTGTACCCAAGCCCCTGAACGCCACGCCCGAAGACGGTGGACATCAATCCAAACGTCTCTCCGATGGGTCTCCAGTAGCGAACAAATCTCATCCAGGAGCGCGGGCTCCGATCGGTTCATCAAGCCGGCAAATGCACTGCGGACAAGTTGAGATCCGGAATACACGATGTGCACTCCCACAACACATGCTATCACCCCATCCCCTCTGAACCAACCAGTCACATGCACAACCAACAAGCCCGCCAAGACACCTGCCGACGTGTACACGTCGGTGAGAATATGTTTACCGTCAGCCAGGAGAACGAGAGAGTCGTTTTTCTTACCCATCCGTACGAGAAATAATCCTAAAGCCAGATTCACGAGCGATGCACCTAAGACCAACAATAGCCCAATGTCAAGGGTGGGGAGTTCTTTGGGATGAAAGGTTTGGTAAAGGCCGCTAAAAAAAATACCCACTGCCGCAAGAACAATGAGGGCCCCCTCGAATCCTGCGGAGAAGTACTCTATCTTGCCATGCCCATACGGATGCGTCTTGTCCGGCGGTCTTGCCGAAAGCACCAGGCTGAAAAACGCAAAGCCCCCCGCCACCACATTGATGATGGACTCAAGTGCATCTGACAAAATGGCCGAAGAGGCAGTCAGCGCATACGCAACAAATTTGATGATCATGAGTACGAGGCTGACGGCCAAACTCACCATTATGACTGATCGATTTGTCGTGTATTTTAGTGAAGCAGTTTGCATGACGTGCCGGCATGTGGTGATAGGGGAATCACGGGGACAAAAAGTGCATTTTGGCCGACCACGGAAACGTGAGGATTACCCTAGGGGCTACTCCCCCCGCTGTTCAATCTTCATCTTGAAAGAATTCAATACGACTTCCGTGCACAATTAATTCACTCTGGACAACCTCTTTATTTCGCTTCAGAGACCCTCACGGTTAAGACAGGGCAATTAGCAGTCCTTACAACATTCTCTGCCGTACTTCCCACCATGAGATGTCGAGCCCCTGTCCAGCCATGTGTGCCCATGACAATCAAATCTACCGACTCTTCATCGGCAAGAGCCACGATCTCCTGGGCAGGTGCGCCCGTCCGTGAATATACCGTTACACGGTCGATTTCCCGTTTGCAGTCGTTTGCAATAAGTTCCAGCTCTTCCTCAACTCCCTTGCTGATGTGCTCCTCGATCGTCGTCATCTCTGCAAGAGCACTCGCCGCAAATGCAGGATAACCCCACATCCTGGAATTCACAACATGGAGAACGAACAATTCCGCGCCAAATGCCTTTGCATACTCCGTTGCGCAGAGCCGTGCCGGTAGTGAATTCTCCGAGAAATCCGTGCAGACGAGTATTTTTTGGGGAACCATTATCTCTTAACTCCTATTTCATTTTCCCAATACGGCTGTGGCCGACCTCAATGAGAGCAAACCCTTCCGACCTCTGTTGCTTCTGACGCAGTAAGAAACCTGTTACTTCGGGTTCAGCCCTTCTCTGCGTCAGGAAGAGTGCTGGATCACGAGAGTCAGCATCGAGGAAGCCATGCTTTCCAAATGCCGGTTGAGAGACTGACTTGATTCGAGAATATCCAAATACAGTGACGAGGAACGCGGCGCTGTGGAGCCGTTGAGGAGATCCTCGACATGCACGAGCTGCAGGTCCTGGCACTTCTGATCCAACTTCTTGCATTCCGACGTAACATACTCCAACAACACTTTATTGGGCCTAATGAATGCATCACGAAAATTCTTCATATTGTCCAGCAACGATCCAAACATGGCATCAATTTCAGTAACGGCCTTTTCCGTGAACGGAATCGCGTCCCGACATCGTATCTTGCAGCAGTTAAGAATACTCTCCAGATAGTCCCCAATCCGCTCTAGGTGAGCCGGGAAAAGTATCACCGCTCTACAAATCTCGGGAGGTTCCGTAAGCGAGCACGCCAACTCTTCGGTAAGGATCTTCTCAAGTCTGTGAACCTCATCACCAAGAACACCGGCCGCACTTATTTTCTCTTCTGAAACTCCGACAAAGCTGATCT
>JAUPKT010000044.1 GCA_030837305.1 Thermodesulfobacteriota bacterium | reverse complement strand
TTCACATAGTCTTTTTCCTTCTTGTTCATGCTCGCTGTATCGACTTCCTCTCCATCCATGATACTTCCAACGAGATTTTCAAGCTCCATCGCCTGATCATGAGCTATTCTGACGATTTCTTCGTCAAAACCATCAAGGATGGCCGACGTGATACCGCACTTCTTGAGCATGCAGAGGTATACTTGATTGAGTACGTCCCTCAATTCATCGGGCGATCCGTTGGAGACATTGGATAAACCGCACGTGGATTGACAGCCGGGCGCCAACTCGGGAAGCCATTGCATAAAGGTTGTACAACCTTGAAGTTCAAGCTGCTGTGATGAAACCGGCACGACTATTGGGTCAAACCATATTTTTTCGAAGGGTATGCCATATTCGCCCGCTTTTGTCATCATGCTATCGAGCAGGACAGACCTTTCATTTTCATCTCTGGGGATTCCCTGGGGTCCCCACATGAGGCCTACCATTTCGCAATCGTACTTGTTCACCAAAGGCATTTGCAGGGTCATGCGCTCAGGCGTTGCCATGATGGAGTTTATGATGGCCGGGGCAGTCTTTGTCTTGTATACTTGTAGCCCGGCTTCGACTGCGTCGTTGTTGGTTGTGTCTAGGAACAGTGGGAGATCCGTCACCTCCTGGACCGTTTGCACCAGCCACTGCATCATTTCCGGTCCGCCTTTTCTGGCCGGCCCCAAATTCAGATCGAGAACGTCAGCCCCCCTTTGAGTTAGCTTTTCCGCCCACTCTTGGATGGGTTTCGGGTCCTTCTCACGCATGGCGGTCCCAGTAATCTTTGACATGATGTTAATGTTTTCAGCCACGACCTTGATCATCGGCAAAACCTCCTGTTATGACGCCTCTTTCGGCAAAGAAAATTGTGTAATGGAATTGAAATAATGATTATCACAGCCGCGCCGAATTACAAAGAGTTATGTTCTTCTTTTGCGGACCGTCGGCATGTTTGAAATGCGGAAGAGGCATTTGTCCTCTCCCGCATCCTTCTGGTTGCTGTCACACGCCCTATTGAACGAAATTCTGACGGAGATATGCCGGGATGTGCGCCCCTTCTCGTGGTCCTATGGCGATTTGCCATTCGGGAAGTTCTTCTTCGAGATCTCCGCTAATGATTGCTGCTGCTCCAGGAATAATAAGTTTCTTGAGTTTGGACTTCTCCTCGATACCGCTCTTCTTCACGAAGGGACCTATCGCATCGCCGACGAATTTTCCGGCAGCCCAGGCAGTCAACACAGAAAGTCCATCAGTGTTGAGCACGAGGAGCCACGAAGGGACTCTGCTGGATTCGATCTCGCCGGATACAATAAAATAGGTGAGGGAGAAGTTGCTCGTGATCAGTACTGGAGAATTCTCCGAAGGATTATTTATTGGGTAAATACCCTGTTCGGTCGTCATGGGTCTCTGCGGATCGGTGAAGATGTTCAACCGCTGGAGTAAGAGAGGGAAAACAACTTCTCCGCGCAGATCGCTCAGTATGGCAATGCCGCCATACTTGGAGACGAAGGTGCCTGCAGCGATGACTTCATCTACAGGATTGTCCGCCATTTCGCATGGGAACACTATGGTGGGGAAACCAAGGGGCCTGTAGAGTTTTTCAAGTGCGAGTCTCCGAATCATGACTTGATCACGAAGCTGTTCGGCCATGCTCTTCTTGCCGGAATCCAACACTATGTCTTTATGACCCTTTTCCGTCAATTTTGCACTTAACTTTGCCACATCTCCAACTTTGTCCGCTTTCACTACCAAAGGACAATTAAATTCAAGGGCCAGGGCAGAATATTCATCAAGATTAGCTTCGGTGGCTGCATAAATCAGAGGCCTATTTTTCCCCACTTCCGCCAGAGCTGCCTTCATATTGGCTGCGATGTCGCTTATCAACACGAGTGCAGCCCCTGCATCGGAAGCTTTCTTGGCTATTTGAGCAAAGCGTGCTCCATCGCCTGCATCTTTCACAGCGATAAGCTCCGGTTTGAGGATGAGCCCAACCCGCTCAAAGCGTAGCTCCTGAAATGCTTTTATTTTTGCATTTACAGACTCGTCATTTTCCGTGGTGCTGATGAGGCAACCCAACGCAGTGGGATTATTGAATGTCTTTTCGTGACGGTAAAGCACCGTCTCTCCTCCCGCTTTGACAGCACTTTCGCCCACCCCAATGACAACGGTCCTAATCGGAGGTGCTGATGCGGATGCCAGCTTTTCCTTTGCATCGTCAGATACGTAGGGACATTGTGCCAATTCAGCCTTTCCGGCTGCAAGATTCATGGCGAAGGCAAGGCACGTGGGGACTCCACATTCCCCACAATTTTTTTTCGGCATCATTTTGAAAATCTGAATCCCAGAAAGCGCCATTGATTGATACCTCCCTTGTAAGGCACTACCCTCAAGTCAGGCGGGCATGAGGGCAATAAATAATCTTTGTAGTAAAAAGGGGCCCCTAAGCTCAAGGGCCCCCTCTGGATTCAAAATATTTCCGATCCAAAAAAGGGCTGAGGGCATCAACCCACGATCGGATCCATGGACACTGCGGGATGCTCTTTCTCCTGGAGGAACGGGTAGATTTCGTCTTCGGTGACACCAACTGTTTCGTCGGCTATCCTGTCAGCGAGGTTCGAAACTCCTCTCTCTTCTCCAAGCTTATTGATCTTGTCCCTGAGCATTTCTTTGAGCCCTTTGGGCAACCACACCAACCTCAGGATTCCCCCTTCTGCAGATACGAACTTCTTGGAGGCAATATACAATTTGCTATGCCCCACAAATCCCGGGGTTATATTTCCACCGCCTGCGCTTCCAGCAAGGGTCGTGAACTTCATCCCGCAAGGAGTGGGTCCTTTGTAATCGCGGTCGACACTCATCACGCCATTGCACACGGGGAGTACTGCTGCAATACATTCGAAGCAACCACAGGAGGTCATGGGGTCCTCCATAATGGAGTACGCGTTGTATTTCATGACCTTGCCACGAGAAGCCTTTTGAACAAAGTCGTTGACGCCTTCCCATTGGCCTAGACGCTCATCCAGAACCTTCCCCTTTTCAATCGGCTGATTGGGGCCTGTGGGGTTAATTTCGTTTGATGCTTTGCAGTCCAGCCAGTTGTATGCGCCACAGAGTCCTGTCCGCTCCGGTGTAACGACGCACACGTGGGAAGGAGCAAAGCTCTGGCAAAGTGTGCACGAGTAGAAAATTGCTTCGTCTTCGTCGGTCATACCCTCTACTCGGGCGTCTCTCACAGTGTACGTTTCTTTGGCTTTTGCCAGCAGTTCCTCAACCTTTGCCTTCTCCGTAAAGATTGTGACCTGCACCTTATCAAGCACTGATCCAAAGTCCTGGTGGTACTTGGCATGAAGAATGGATCCGATGTGTTTCAGGCTGAAACCTTTATCAAATGCACCCTTTCCGATGCGGACCCATGCGATGTCCCTCTGGCCTATGTGCATGAGGCCCTGGGCATAGTTAATGAGATGGTGGATTTGTCTTTCCAGAATCGGTTCGAAGTCGCTCTGCATCTTTCTGCCGGCCACCTCAACGAGGATGCCGAGGGGTACTCGGGTACCGGGCTGCATATCCTTCAAGTCAGGACCGACCAACTCCACATGGCCGTCTTCGACCTCGTTCATGTCCTTCATGAGTGTCAATTCGACGGCCTGTGTCTTGCCACCACCAGCCTCCATGTAAATGTCTTCGCCTCTGATGCGCTCGCCTTCGAAAGCAGGTCCATACGCCACCGGTACTGGAACTTCCGTGACGGTAACTTTGAGGCCCCGTACTTCGATGGCCTTGCTCACCATTTCTTGATGCGGAATGTTGGAAACTACATGCTCGTATGTGCAAACACCTGTGGGAAGAATTTGTGGTATCGGCGTATCTGCTATGGTCGGGAAGCCGTAATTGATGACACCGGCTGCAGCAGCGTACCACTCATCCGAGACATCGCCCATGGCCAAAACAAAGGCGAAGACACGGTCTTTGTTATAAATGAGTACCTTGCGGAAATCGCCGGGCTCAATACCACCAAAGCTCAGTGCCGCTCTCGTGGCAAAACCCACTGCGAATATCGCTGACGAAATGTCAGGCCCGAAAGGCACCAACCGCGTGGGCCACCCCACCTGTACGCCTGCCTCCCGAAGTTGCTGAGAGAAAGTAGTCCCATTGTGATTGGCGGCCATGAACACGTACAGATTCTTCTTCTGAAGCTCCAAGGCCATTTCTGCTGCTATCTCCTTGGTTGGGGCCGAACCCACGACAGCAGCAAAACCAGGGGCTGTACCGTCCACAAACTCAACGCCCCTCTTTCTCAAAATGACGTCATCCGCCGCCCCTAGCCACAACTTTTCATCGGTTGGGTCTTCGGCGGGGAGATAGAAATCAGGATCTTCGAGGTAACGGATTGCTTCAAAGATTTCGTAATTGAACAGAGAGGCCATGCCTGCGTCGAGCACCGGCCCGAGGTAGGGAAGATGAGCCTTATCGCGGACTTGCGGTGGTATAAGCTGTTCGGACCTATCCAACACCACCCCACAGTCCCCCAAGTTCTTCACCGGAAAGCCCAGGATTCCGTAGATCACCGGCAGGTAGTATCCTGTGTTGGGAAATGCTACTTCCTGTTTCTTTCCGAACTTCTTGACAGCTTGTTCGTATCTCTTTCTCGTCTTTTCGTAGACTTTGTGAGCGCCGGCTATGACGTTTGCTGCTACTATTTTGGACACGGTTTATTTCCTCCTTGACTAAGCTGTAAACTCTTTTGAACTGGGGAGGGAGAAACCCTCCCCTATTACAAGCCGAAACTCACCTCTTATCCGGCTATTTCTCTTCTCATGGCCATATCCATAAGGACTCTTTCCCTCGCCTTATCAATGCCGAGGGCCTTTCTCTTGGCATCAATTTGGGCAATACACCTCTTGGCCATTTCATAAGGATCTTTTTCCACGAAATCCCATTTGCCGCCATAGACCTTTTCAATATCTTTGAATAGGTAATTGGTGCACACATCCTCGTTGATGGTGGGGAATCCGACTCCAAAGAGGACATAACAACCCGAGGCGACGAAGTACTGTCCAATGGATACTGCTTTTTCGCTCATCCACTCGGGTGCGACACCGACTGCCGGCAGGTCTGAGATGTCGTCTCCGAGACCTCCATCTCGTACGACTGCAGTAGCCGCCATGAGTATTCTTGTGTTGTCAACGCAGGAACCCATGTGAAGACACGGTGGAATTCCGACCGTTTCACAGACTTCGGCCAAACCATTTCCCGCCCATTTCTGAGCTGCCTCAGGCGAGAGTAGTCCCGCTTTGCCCAAGGCGATGGCAGAGCATCCGGTTGTGAGTACGAGCACGTCATTCTTGATGAGTTCCTTGGCAAGTTCGACATGGAGATAGTCGTGTTTGATACGGGCGTTGCCGCATCCGACGATTCCCGCAAGGCCTCTGATCCTTCCGTTGATGATGTTGTCGTTCAACGGGCGATAGCTTGCCCGGAACATACCGCCGAGCATGTAGCTGATGGTTTCATGGCTAAAACCAACCACCATGTCCTGCTGTTCCGTGGGTATGGAAACCTTATTCTTGTCACGATTGGGGAAGTTATCTATGGCATCTTTGACTATGGCCTTTGCGGTTTCAAGTCCATACCGCTCGTCATACGCGTAATGCTTGTGTGCTCCTTGCATCTTGGCGATAGGACTCGTCGTGACAATCTGCGTGTGGAAACACTTGGCCAATTCCGCCACGCCCTGCATGATGCACTGGACATCCACGACCATGGATTCCAAAGCGCCGGTAATAATTGCCAGTTCCTGCTGCAAGTAGTTGCCCGCAATGGGAATGCCGTGGCGCATGAGAATCTCGTTGGATGTGCAACAGATGCCGCCAAGGCTTATGCCGCCTGAAGCGCCCTTGCTCTTGGCGTAGGCGATCATTTCAGGATCCTGGACTGCCTGGACAATGATCTCAGACAGTGACGGCTCATGTCCATGCACGATGATGTTCACCGTATCTTCTTTCATGCACCCCAGGTTGACTTTTCCTAGAATGGGGACCGGGGTCCCGTAGAGGATATCGGACAGATCCGTGGCGATCATGGAACCGCCCCATCCGTCAGCGAGTGCGCACTTGGTGGCCAGGCGGATAATGTGCTCCATTTCCTGATTCACGCCCATGTGTGTCATGTGCATCACTTCGACGACAGGTCTGTCGCAACCCTGGGGAATGACTCCCTCGTTTCTCCATATTTCCTGACGCTTAAGAGGAGCGCGTTTTATGTTGAGTAGTTCACCGTCCTGTTGGCCGTACTGCTGGAGAGCTTTCTCGCCAACAGCTATGGCGATATCTTTGATGTCCTTGCCTTCTGTGTCAATCTCGTAATCCATCGCAACTGCAAGGAGTTTGGGGATATCTTTGATCTGATAATCGGGGAGTTCACCTTTCGCTGCATGCAGGAAGGTGTGAGCCACGTGTCGACCGTGGTCGCTGTGGGCTGCTGCGCCTGCGGCGACCATTCTGGCAAAGTTCCTTGCCGCTATGGTTTCCGGAGTCGCTCCGCAAATACCACACCTTTTCTTTCTCTCCTCGGGTGTCTCATCCTTACCCTTGGGAGGCAGTACTCGGCACGGTCCCATATTGCAGATCTTGCAACACGTGCCGCCTTTTCCGATGGGGCAGGCCGTCATGACCCTCGACCTATGAAATGCGGTCGAGTAGCCTTCACGATCAGCTATCTTCAATCCGTCCAAAGTGACGGGATCTATGGTATATTCAGTCCAGTCGGCAGGAGCCACCTCTCTCTTCTTTGGTGGCGGTGCGACTGCCACCGGAGCTGCCGCTTTTTCAGCGGCAGGAGTTCCTGCAGGCGCCACAGAGGGTGCCTGGCCGGACACGAGGGTTCCCAATCCGGTGGCGAGGTTCTTGATAGCCTTGAATACGCCGACCATTTCCTTTAGGCCTTGAACATCTTCCTTGGTCAATTGTCCCATGAGTTCTTCCTCTTCTAGAGATACCGGCGCCTGGGCAGCAGCCGCTGGTTTTTCAATGTGTACTGGTTCCGCCGGGGCTGGGGGTTTTTCGGCAGCCACTTCTACCGGCTTTGCAGCCGCTGGTACAGCTACAGGTTTGGGCGCCGGTTCAGGCTTCTTCTCAACCGGCTTGGGCGCCGGCGCGGCCTTGGCGGCGGGAGCAGGTTTGGCCGGCCCTGCCTTAGCGGGCTCAGGAGCGGCAGCTTGAGCCAAAGACATATCCACGGCCATTGAATCGAGGTCTGTCTGCGACATCATGCCTTCAACATATTTTCTTACGTGTTGAAGGGTCCTGGGATGTCTCAGGATCAGAAGATCGGACCCTGCCTGAAGAGCGCTCAGTGCGGTGATTGTCTCCAGGTTGACTCCACGTGTTGCCGCCTCACCCAATTTGGGGTCTTCGGCCATCGGAAGCTTTGCTTCTTTTGTTTTCCACACTTCTTCTGCGATGTTATTGATAACAGGATATTGCAGCTTATCATCATTCTGGGTGAGGGCCGCCTGACGAATACGCTCCATGATGGAGTAGCAATACTCCATGCCGTAGCCGACCGACCCGGTGGTGGGATCTACGAGGATCTTGTCACTCGGGACTCCCAGGTTCTCCAATAATATGTTCAACTGCTTGGCTAGGTTGATGTCGATGGGAGAGTTGGCTGCAACAACATGTTTGTAGGCAATGGCTGCCGCACCTACTTGCTTGTAATTACCTTCGGTCACCGGACCGAGCACCACATTCATGCCGCCACATGCCTCGGCTACCGCTTTGAGCACCTCGGTGTTCTTCTCGTCGCTGGAGACGCCCCACACGATCAAGGGAACACTTATGGCTTCCGCCACCTTTTTTGCGAGGCCTGCTGCGTGATCAGCCGAGAGGTTCTTGCCGTTTGGATCAGTGCCGGTAAGCCAGAGGCAGACCGCGTCAGCCTTGAACTCTTCAACACACTTCTTCGCCCAAGCAACAGGATCCCCAAGGACGTCCTTAAAGGGCTCTTTGGCCTCGTCCGCCCACTCCTCAGGTTCGATGTCAAGAACCTGGAGAGCCAGCTTTGGCGCGTTGGGCATTTTCCCTTCAAAAGAGTAGAAATTGTACCCGGTCTCCCCTCCCACGACTATTTCAGTTCCAGGTTTACCTATTTTAATTTCTCGTATTCTCCCCGAATACTTGACAATCGGAAGTTCAGCCATTTGCCACCCTCTTAATTATGTGATGATTTTTTGGAATGAAAATTCTAGATTCGAGCGCGCTGTTTCACGCCGGATTTTTGCGTTTCTCACTCCCGAACCAATCTTTGGAATAAAAATATCTTTCGGCAGTAGTCAGATAACGCATGATGGGAGTTTTTTCCTCTCCGATGTTGACGTAGGTAATATTTTTACGCCATGGGTAACTGTCTTCATCTGTTCCTGATGCATATTCGGGAACAAGGATTTTGACTTTCTTACCGTCAAACCGCTCCTTCTCTTCGTAGTGCTCTCCACTCATAGGGGAACTCCTCTCTCCAAATAAAAATTGATTTTTGGTAGCACAAAGAGCCTAGGGATTATATTTTCCCGGGCTACGGGGTTGCGATGGGTTAGCTCGACTAATATGGATTAAGTTAGGTTTCACTGCAATATTTTTTTTGAATTTTTGGGTAGATAGCACTTTTTTCTTATTCGTGCGCGCACACCGAACGCCCCATTCTCGACACTCGAGCCTCTGCATGTCCCTCATAGCTCAGCAATCGGTCTGTCGGCTTCCTCGCACAATGACTGCCGCATCACCATTGAGTCAAGGCCGGATGACGGGAGAAATCCCGAGGTTTTCTTCGGAACAGGGTTCATCTCTGGAGCATCAGTCAAAGCCGCACAGACGGAGGCGATTTCTCAGAGAGTAAATACAGGCGATTCAGTGCATTGACCATGGCTTTGGCTGAGGCCACAAGGATATCTTCGTGAGCACCTTTGCCGACTGCAATCCTCCCGTTTTCTTCGAGACGAATGGTAGCTTCCCCCAAGGCATCGGTCCCCCCCGTAATGCTGCTGATGGAAAAACGCAGAAGCTGGGGCCTCCTCCCCGTGAGTTTCAATATGGCATTGTAGGTCGCATCAACGGGACCGTTCCCTAACTCCGCACCGTGGCATTCTTTATCCTCGATTTGCATCCTGACCGTTGCCGTGGGTACGACGTCGCTGCCGGACATGATCGTCACAGACAGAAGTTTGTATATTTCAGATGCTCTCAAGACCTCCTCGGCCACCAGAGCTTCAACGTCTTCGTCGAAGATTGTTTTTTTTCGGTCGGCAAGTCGTTTGAATCGTTCAAACGTTCGGTTAACCTCATCTTCAGTGAGGTCGTACCCCAAGGCCCTCACCCGCTCCCGAAAGGCATGCCGTCCGGAATGTTTCCCCAGCACCAGGGACGAGGCGGCGATACCCACCGATTCCGGATCCATGATTTCGTAGGTGCTGCGCTCCCTCATGATGCCGTGTTGATGTATTCCGGATTCATGGGCAAAGGCGTTGGCGCCGACGATGGCTTTGTTGGGTTGCACGGGTATTCCTGTAATGGAAGTGACCAAACGGCTTGCGTGTACGAGTTGTTCCGTGACAATGCCGGTGTACAGTCCAAAGGCGTCTTTTCGTGTCTTCAGCAGCATGGCTATTTCTTCA
>JAUPKT010000340.1 GCA_030837305.1 Thermodesulfobacteriota bacterium | reverse complement strand
CCTGTGAGCTTGCCAGGGCCAAAACCGTGTCTCCATCTGTTATTGCAATGAAAGATGCCTCTTCCCCATCAAGACATTCCTCCACGACTACCCGGTCACCTGCTTTTCCAAAAGTCCGCTCCTTCATAATGGAGCGCAAGGCCTCTAAAGCCTCTTCGCTATTCTTGCACACGAACACGCCTTTGCCCGCTGCCAGGCCGTCTGCCTTCACAACCACCGGCATGGGGACGCTCCTGACGAATTTCTCAGCGTCATCAGCCCGGTCAAACACCTCGAATTCCGGAGCCGGCACATTGTACTTCTTCAGTATGTTTCGTGTAAAAGCCTTGCTACCTTCCAGCAAGGCAGCGTCCTTGGATGGTCCGAATACCTTGAACCCTGCAACGCGGAGCTTGTCCGACAGTCCTGCAACCAATGGAGCTTCAGGTCCGACAACCACCAAGCCAACCTTTTCATGCTCTGCGAGACGTAAAATACCATCTACATCCTCGGCGGACGTTGAAATCACTCTGCACTTGGGCTCCGATGCGATCCCAACATTGCCCGGCGCGGCTATGATTTCTGTGACCAAGTCTGATTGGCCCATTTTCCACGCCAATGCATGCTCACGGCCTCCCGAACCTACAATGAGAACTTTCATGCTGACGTCTCCACGATCATCGGTCTCGCCATAGACCCTTCTTCTCTCGCTTGGCTTCCTGTTCCAATTCGATATACGGCCTCACATCGAAACCCTGTTCTTCTCTGTCTATCTCGGCCATCCCATGCCGAATCAGCCGCGCGTTGATATCTTCTCCCGACAGATACAGCAGCCCTTCACGAACATCCCCGGGTCCCTCCTTGAGCACCTTTATCCGAACCCACTGGGTGTCGAGATTCTTGGAAAGAAAGTCTCTGATTTGTTCCTCTTGCTCCTGAGGTATTTTGAGACCGGCTAACTTGAAATTCACAACATTGCCCGAGCCTTTCAGGCTGACCTGCCTTGAATCGAGAACCTTGATGACTCGCCACAGATTCTCACCCCCTTCAGTGGGGGGTCGGCTGGCGACGTACAGATAGAGCACCACGGCGGCGAACACAGCGCCCAGAGAAATCCATAGTCTCCATTCCTTGTCAAATTTGAGTTTTGCCATGTACGAGAACTCCAATGACTGAATATTATATAAACGAGTGTTCAGCGATAGCCCACTGTGACACGCCGCGAAGCTCTTCACCAAGACTCCGTAGAGTCATTCCCGCTGCCCAGCCGGACTCGTGGGAGAGGAACCGACGTCGCGCTTCCCTCGAATTGCCTTCGCACACCCGACGAGCTAATCTTTCGTATGAGGGTGTCTTTGTTCCCGAGACCCCCTCGCCATGGCGCATTCCCGGTTCAATGTTGCTCCGGGGTTTGGCCATCCATACGTGACGATTCCTGATTAAAGATCTCTTCCGCCTTGGACGAGTCGGGGCCAATGTAAAGGTGATGCAATCGGCCGTCTGCCGCCACGCGCACAATCACCGCATAGTCATCTGAATCCAAACGCACGAGTCTTATAAAGGAACCATGATTACCGGCGATTTGTTTGACTATTTGGAACATCTCGATAATATAACACAGATATGACCCAAAAGGGTGCAAATTCGTTTCTGAACGGTTTACCTTTGGCGTAGGCAGTGAAGTGCATTATAATGTAGCAAGTATATGGCGGGGGTCGCTAAGAGGAAGTTGGGGATGGAGAACGAAATCATAATTGAAACGAAGGACTTGTCAAAAGATTACCATGACGGCGGTAACATAATACACGCTTTGAGAGGAGCAAACATCGCCGTCGCTAAAGGAGAAATGGTGGCAATCATGGGGCCGTCAGGCTCCGGCAAATCCACTCTCCTCTACGTCCTCGGCCTTCTGCACCCACCCACCTCAGGTGTCTATCTTTTCAAAGGCGATAATATCCTGAATTATTCTCGAGAAGAACAGGCTGTTTTTCGTAATCGGGAGCTTGGGTTCGTGTTCCAGAGTTGCGACTTGCTACCCAATTCCACAGTCTTTGAAAACCTGGAGTTACCTCTCGTATATGCTGAGTCGGACAGAGGTCAGCGGAGAAGAAAGATCTTGGAGGCTCTTGATCGGGTGGGCCTTTCCCATCGTGTGGATCACTGGTCCAACCGCTTGTCCGGTGGAGAACGACAGCGTGCTGCCATTGCAAGAGCTTTGGTCAACAACCCTTCTCTGATCCTGGGAGATGAGCCCACGGGTCAGCTTGATCAACAAAACACTGAGATAGTGGTGAAGCAACTGCAAGATCTTGCGAAGCAAGGTTTTACAGTAATCCTCGTGACCCATGAAGAAGAGATAGGTGAGGCGTGTGATCGCGTCATAAGAATACGGGACGGAGTGGTCGTCTCCAATGGTCATGAGGAATCTGCTGATGTCGTCTTCGAATCGTATGAAGGACAAGCGGCTTCGTTGTGAGTCTTCCCTCGGCCTTGTTTGAGTGCCTTGAAATCGACCTTGGCAAGATCCCCTTGCCCCATGCCGAAAATTTGATGCTCCATATCTCGACCCAAAGGCATCAGGGCCGCCTGCCGGACGCTCTGATTCTTGCCGCTCATCCGAAAACCGTGTCATTGGGTTTACGAGACAGCAGGTCTCCATGGCCCCGTGATTTGCTGGTAAGCCCCGGTCGGCTGGCCCGTGAAGGTATCGCCCTGGTGAGGTCCGTCCGAGGAGGAGGGGTAACGTTTCACTGGCCGGGTCAGTTGGTGTGCTATCCCATCCTTGCCCTGAG
>JAUPKT010000339.1 GCA_030837305.1 Thermodesulfobacteriota bacterium | reverse complement strand
CTCAGCCGATGGCCCCATCAAGACCTTTCCACTTAGAGGTATCAAGGATTCACCCCTATCTCCATGAAGTGCGGTTGCTCACCCTGGAGGACACCGTGGAGTTTTTTAATCTGATCCAAGGGCTCAAGTTGACCGCTGATGAGAAGAAAGCTCTCGTAGCCTTCATGCGTGCCCTTTAGGTCATCCTGGTTCTTGTAGCTTACATTCCGCGCCTCATGGTAGCTTATCGAGGTGAATTTTATGATAACTCACCGGCCGGGCGGTGGTAGGTAGTCATATGTTAGGTCATTGCTATCTCCTCCGTGGAGGTGAGCCGGGAATACCAGGGTCAATAAGTGGGTTTCTGGTGATTTGGGAATAGTACTCCTTAATACACCCCATGTTGCGTTCGGTCCCGCCATGGTGCTGATATCATGAGGCTTTCTGTGGGTGCAAAGGACCTCAAGATCACCCGGTGGTCTCCCACGATTTCGATTCTTGGGAAGGATCGGCACCGTACTGGACGTGCGGGTCGATGAACTCGCGAGGAGAAACACCGAGGATGTTCAGATACTCCCGTTGCCTCTGGCTCATGCCGTTGGCCAGGAATCGCTTCTCACCAGTGCGGATCACCACCATAGACAAGAACATCGTGGCAATCATCAACGACGTGGGACGAGATGTGGCTTTTTTGTCCCATCCTTCAACGGTGGCCCCACTGCCTTGCAAGGAACGTCTCATGGTACGTTCCATCAGTCGCCAGACCATGAGGGATAACACAAGAACCAACCCCAACACCTCGATTCTGGCAGGGGTCTTCAGGAAGAGGCTGTTGACGATGGCATCGTCCTTGAGAAACCCGAAATTGCGTTCTACCATGTCCTGGGCCTTGTAGGTGGCGAGAAGATCGTACGATGTCATGTCTCGTGGACCTTCTTGGGCAATGTTCGTCAGCAGGACAAAACATCCCGATTCATGCCGCCACCGTGATAGGGCTCCTCCATCAGGCTCCAGGCGAAGAGTCAATCGGTAATCGATTCGCGTGGGGGTACGAACCTCTTCAGTTTTCGGTCGGCCTCTGGGATAATGGGGAACCTCGTAAATGTCGCCGGTGATATAATGAAGCTTTCCTTGTGGCAGCCGTGATAATGCCCGCTGGGCGTCGGGGAGACAAGCATAGCTGATTTTCTCGTGCTCCTCCTTCAGCTTTGTGAGATCCTCCTTGTCCTGCTCTATCTCTCTTTCGAGCTTTTTCACGCTCTTTTTATCAAGGGCATCCGAGTGGACCACCAGCGCACGGTATCGTCTTCCATAGAGTTCCACTTCAGCCTCAAAGCCTTGATAGTGGGCAGGCTTGCGTTTGGCCGTGGGCCGCTGCGGCGAGATGACTCCAAGGTCCTTCCATTGAGCCTGTTCCACCGCCCATGCAACGACTTTCCGGCATCCCTTGTATGTCCGAGGAAGTCTCGTGATGAACCGACACCCCTTTTCCTCATCGGCAAGCAGGTCAAGATTATCTTCGGTCACGAGGGCTGAATCCGCTACATATATCGGATCACCTTCCCCCAACTCCCGCATCTTTTCGGCCACTTCGCTCAGCAGGTTCTTGTTTATCACTTTGTCTGATTCATTGCCGTTCACCAACCTGGCCGCCACCGGGATCCCCCGATCCACACATAACAGACTGTGAACGATCTGTTTGAGATCAGGCCGATGATCCTTGTTGTATCCCCTGGTAACGACAAAAGGATGACGCTGATCGGAGTCCTGATACAAATCGTAATCTCCATAGACCGTCACGCTTGTGGTGTCATGGTGAACGCTCCGCGTATCAAGATCGTACTGTTTCACGGCATTGATGGCCACGGTTGTAAGAATCAAACCGGTCCCCGCTTCAAAGATAGCATCCATGGTGCGTCCCACCAAGTCGTCGTTGAGCTTGCCGGGAGGGATCTCGTTACCAAACAGAAGCTCCATGTCCTGATGCAGAAAGCTCTGTTCCAGCTTGTAGAGCGGGCTTCTTCCGGAAATCGTATCCAAAATCAGCGCCAACACTACCTGACCAGATTGTACCCCGCTCTTCGTAGGGCACAACCGATTCACCTCGTCCACAATTCCCAACCTCTTGACGTACGACGCAACGATCGGTAGAAAACTCACGTCGCTGGCGCGAATCTGTTCGGGTCGCTCTGACATGGGGCACCTCCATGGGGTAGGTAGCCCTCTGGTTACTAAAATTTACCACTCTTGTCGCGGCTTTCTTGGTCTTAAGAGAAAATCCTCAATCACGGATATGGAAACGTGCGGAATGTAGGTTGTACGCAAAGAAAAGGACCCCCAGGGTCCGTTAGGGATCAGAAGGTCTTGATAGGGATTGAAATGATTGGGGTTTCTGGATACGTCTTTGAATTTGTTAGCGGTGATACCGCTCTCTCACGCTGGCGACAGGGGTTCGAATCCCCTTGGGGACGCCAACAAAAGTAACACAATCTCAGCAGGTAAGACCACTAACCTCACCAGCTGATTTTTTTTGATAGATGTGCTTGT
>JAUPKT010000338.1 GCA_030837305.1 Thermodesulfobacteriota bacterium | reverse complement strand
CTCGTACTCAAAGGCATGTCTCTCAAAGTTAAAGAAGGCCAAATAGTGGCAATCCTCGGAAATAATGGGGCAGGGAAGAGCACGACGCTGAAGGCGATATCAGGGCTTCTCAAATCAGAGGATGGCGAAATCACCGACGGAACCATCAGTTTTTTCGGTGAACGTATCGATCGTATGGATCCGGAGAAGATCGTCCGCAAAGGCATTTTTCAAGTGATGGAAGGGCGAAAGGCCTTTGAGGATCTGACTGTTGAAGAAAATCTTTTTGTCGCCGCGCATACCATAAAGAGCCGAAAACAGATCAAGCACGATCTGGAGATGGTTTACCGTTATTTCCCAAGGTTAACGCAGCGTAGGAGCGTTCTGGCCGGTTACATCAGTGGAGGTGAGCAGCAAATGCTCGTCATAGGCCGGGGGCTCATGGCACACCCGAGACTTCTCCTGCTGGACGAACCCAGCATGGGACTCAGCCCCATGCTCGTGGGAGAAATATTTGAAATCATAAAGAGAATAAATGAGGAAGAGAAAGTGACGATTCTCCTCGTAGAGCAAAATGCCAGAATGGCGCTGAGTATAGCAGACCACGGCTATGTCATGGAAAACGGCAAGATAGTCCTAGATGATACGGTTGATAAATTGAGTGAAAACGAAGATATAAAAGAATTCTATCTCGGCCTCACCGAATTGGGGGCCAAGAAAAGTTACCGCGATGTGAAGCATTATAAACGACGAAAAAGGTGGCTCACCTGAAATGTCATGCGTGTGTGTCGCGCAGCTAACGTAATCCTGTCCGGTTTCACGCAACCACCATTGAGAATTCCGTCAAACACGTGAACTTCCCATGACTCCCGTAAGTGAATTCCGCATCTCCAACTGCAACAAGTCTCCCATGAACAACGCAGGGAAATACGTCCTCTATTGGATGATCGCGCACAGACGAACAAAGTCGAACTTCAGCCTGCAAAGAGCTGTCGAGTGGTCCGTTGCCCTCAAAAAACCCCTGGTAATCCTGGAAGCCTTGAGATGTGATTATCCTTGGGCATCCGATAGGCTGCACAGATTCGTGATGCAGGGGATGCGAGACAGCCAACTGATCTGCCACGAATCCAAGGCCCTGTATTATCCATATCTCGAACAGACTCGTCATGAAGGCAGAGGGTTGATCAGGGCCATGAGCAGCCACGCATGCGTCATAGTGACAGACGACTTTCCGTGTTTCTTTCTCCCCAAAATGGTTGCATCCGCGGCAAACCAAGTCACCGTATTGATGGAAAAGGTTGACTCAAACGGTCTGTTGCCTATTACATGGGCTGATCATGCCTTTACGAGAGCATTCGACTTCAGACGCTTCCTCCAAAGAAACCTCGAACCTCATTTATTTTCATTCCCCGAACCAGATCCTCTCCAACACTTGGAGAGTCCCGCCACGAACGCCCTCCTTTCTCATGTGCAAGATCATTGGCCGCCATCCCATAGCCTGATAGAAGATGCCGATCAGACAGACTTGTCACTATTCCCCATTGATCACTCGGTACGTTCTTCCTGCATAAGGGGAGGACAGAGGGCTGCCGCAACAACACTAAACACTTTTCTGAAGGAGTCCCTCCACAAATACGACGAATCCCGAAATCATCCCGATGATGATGCCACCAGCGGACTTTCTCCCTATCTCCATTTCGGGCACATCTCAGCACACCAGGTCTTCGCTGAGTTGACAAAAAGAGAGTCGTGGGCTCACAAGAGCCTTTCAGCAAGCACCTCCGGCAAGCGAGAGGGGTGGTGGGGAATGAGCAAAAACGCCGAGGCTTTCTTGGATGAACTGATAACCTGGAGAGAGTTGGGTTACAACATGTGCCGTCACAGACCCGACTATGACAGGTACGAGTCCCTTCCCGGATGGGCTCAGCAAACTTTGTTCGAGCACGCCGACGATCAGCGAGAGTATGTCTACACCCCGCAGCAGTTGGAAGACGCCGAGACCCACGATGAGATATGGAACTGTGCCCAGAAACAACTCAGGACTGAAGGGAAAGTTCAAAATTATCTGCGTATGCTCTGGGGCAAAAATATCCTTACGTGGTCCAAATTGCCAAAAGACGCTCTGGACATCATGATCCATCTCAACAACAAGTACGCTCTGGATGGGCGCAATCCCAATTCCTACAGCGGTATTTTCTGGATCCTGGGGCGCTACGACAGGCCATGGGGTCCTGAAAGGCCGGTTTTCGGCAAAGTTCGATACATGTCATCAGAGAGTACCCGAAGGAAATTGCGTATCAGCGGATACCTAAAAAAATACAAATCATGAGTGTTTTCAAGCAAGAGCTTCTCCGCTATGCCGTGGTACATGAGAATCGCACGTGGCTCTACGTGCCTTATGATCAACTCACCGACAGGATTGGTCCCCTGAGTCGAGAAAAGCCCAGAGATGTGGGTATCATTCTCATAGAAAATCCGTGGAAACCCTCCCTGCGTCCCTACCATCGCCAAAAACTCGCGCTTATTCTGGCAAACATGCGACATTTTGCTCTGGAGCAGGCACGACGCGGCGTTGCCGTAAAATACCTGGTGGCCAAAGGTCCCTACCGCGACACAGTGGGCCAAATGGCAAGAGAATTGGGCAAACTTCGGGTAATGGTCCCGGCGGAACGGGAATTGCGAACTGATCTGGAACCGGTTGCTGTAGCGGGACTCATCGAATTTGTCCCACACGAGGGAAGATTGACGACTCGCGACAGTTTTGAAGCATCTACGAAATCTAAGTCTCAGTGGCGCATGGACTCGTTTTACCGCCAAGTACGGAAAAAGACCGGCATACTCATGGAGAAGGGGAAACCCGTAGGTGGAAAACTCAGTCATGATTCAGCCAATCGCCGACCGTGGAAAGGAAACCCTCCGGCGCCACAACCGTGCGCATTCCCCAATAACCCCATCAAAGAGGAAGTGGGTAGGCTCATAGAAACAGTTTTCCAGCGACATCCAGGCAAATTGGATCTCAGCAAGCTGCCATGCACCCTTGAGGACGCGGAAACCCTGTGGCGATGGGCCAAGGATCACTGCATGGAGCACTTTGGCCCCTACGAAGACGCAATGTCCACCAAGTCCTCAGGTCTTTTTCACACACGCATTTCATCTGTCCTGAATATTCATCGATTGCTCCCGTCTCGTGTAATACGAGACGTCTTGGAAATCCCATTG
>JAUPKT010000337.1 GCA_030837305.1 Thermodesulfobacteriota bacterium | reverse complement strand
GGACGAACTAAACCATCCATCCCTTTTCATGCTCAACAAGCGCCTTCGGAAGGCGGCAGGTTGTCCGATCATATCCATCGTACATCATCTACGCTCCAGCGAACTGAGATCGCACCGGCAAAATGTGTTGTACGAGAGGGTGGAAAAAATCTTTTTAAATGGTGTGGACGGCTTTGTCTTTCCTAGTAGAACCACTGAATCCGCCGTTAGGTCCATTGTTTCGGAAGACAAGCCTTACGTCATTGCCAATCCGGGGAAAGATAGCGTTCGGGGGGGCGCCTCACCTGACGATGTTGTCTCTCGCAGCAGGGAATCAGGGCCGCTAAGGATTCTTTTTGTCGGCAACCTCATTCCTCGAAAAGGACTTCACACCCTGCTCGATGCGTTGGCAAAATTACCTACAGGTCAATGGATCCTCCGTGTGGTGGGAAATACCAAAACGGACCCCCGTTACACCGCCGGCATACACAAGCAAGTTCAGAGGCTGGGATTGGAGGGCGGCATCGACTTCCTTGGAACGGTGACGGGCGAGAGACTATCTCATCTTTATAGCTCAAGTCATATTCTGGCAGTGCCATCATCGTACGAAGGGTTTGGCATGGTATACGTGGAGGGAATGGCCTTTGGGCTTCCCGCGATTGCATCGACCTTTGGAGCCGCTTGTGAGATTGTAAAGCACGGAGTCAACGGATTTCTCATTGAGCCTGAAGATACCCAGGCCCTCGCCGACCACTTCTTTGGGCTTATCTCAGACAGACAGAGCCTTGCACAGATGGGTTTGATGGCATTAAAATGCCATAACGAGCATCCATCCTGGTCTGAGACAGGCGGAAAAATCAGGTCTCTGCTCGTCAAGATGGTTAATAGTAGGGAAAACATCGGTTCATATTAATAAATACCTGTGAGGATGATCGAGCATGATGGGCCTAACACGTGATTATGATTTCATACAGTATCTTGAATCTAAGAGAACTGTAGACGATCGTGCACTGAACAAGAATGTGTGGAACGTTCTCAAGGATGAGTTCCATTCACTGAGTCAAAACATCCCAATGCCGAGAATTCTCGAGATTGGCGCCGGGATCGGCACCATGTTTGAGCGATGCATGGAATGGAGGTTATTTGAGAGTTGTGAATATACCGCCCTGGACTCCATGGGTGAAAATATAGAGGAAGCGGTTCAGCGACTCGTGAAGTGGGCGCCCCCAAACGGCTGTTCCTTGAAGAATCTGAGTGATACGCATTTTCTACTGGAACGGGATGGTCATCGAACCTCTGTAAGATTCGTGACCGCTGATTTCTTTGATTTTCTTAAACAGGTTGGCGTGTCTGAAAAATGGGACTTGTTGATGGCCAATGCTTTTCTGGACCTCCTGGATGTGGGAGCCTCCCTAAAGAAACTCTTCAGCGTTCTCAAGCCGGGCAACCTCTTCTATTTTTCCGTCAATTTCGACGGAGGCACCTTCCTGGAACCGGAGATCGATTCAGGCTTAGATTGCCTCATAGAAAGTCTGTACCATAAGACCATGGATAGCCGAATCACAAGGGGAAAACCGTCGGGAGATAGCAGGACCGGGCGACATTTATTCGGACACCTGCGGAACGTTGGAGCCCATTTACTTGCCGCAGGATCCTCGGACTGGGTAGTGTATGCCGACGAGGGCGGTTATCAGGACAAAGAAGCCTATTTTCTCCATTTCATTATAGATACGATGGGGAAAGCTTTAGCAGGGCATCCGGATTTGAATCACAGGATGTTCGAGGAGTGGTTGCGGGTTCGGCATGAACAAATCGACAATGCTGTTCTCGTCTACATCGCACATCAACTTGATTTTGTTGGCAGATCACCGAAAAACACCTGACAATGGAACTCGCCGAGTCTCAGGTCATTCTTTTTGAAGGGGTTATCGAGTGCGTAATAACTCCACGAGGTCAGAACGGTTGTTTTCCTCGGCTTTGGCGAGTGCCGTCTTGCCCTCCCAGTCTCGCGCGTGTACGTCGGCGCCTGCGGCTATGAGCATTCTTACCAATGTCTTGTCACCTTGATGAACGGCCTTTGTGAGCGCTGTGTTACCTTCCAGATCTTTTTCGTTCACATTGGATCCCTTTGCCAACAACAGTTTAACCGCCTCTGAATTCCCCCTCTGGGAGGCGATCATGAGGGCGGTGTTCCCATTCTTATCCTTCTCCGTGACCTTGGCGCCTTTGGCGAGAAGCATTCGAACCGGCTCCATGTAATTGTTTTCCACGGCGTATAAGAGGGGAGTCATGCCGATACTATTGACACTCGTCACGTCGACGGATGCATTGATGAGAAGCTTGACCACGTCTGCGCGTCCGTTGATTACTGCGAGCATCAATGCGGAGTTGCCCAAGCCATCCCTCACGTGAATGTCAACTCCAAGCTTCATCAGAGCGGACACCATGGGCATATTTCCCTGAGAACTAGCCATCATAAAGGGTGTACGGTTGTCGGGACCTTTAACGTTTATATTGGCCTTGCGCTGGGCCAAGATCTTTATTGCATCAACATGCCCGAGACATGCGGCCAACATGAAGGGAGTTTCTCCCGTGTCGGTTTCACTGTCTACAAAAATACCTAGTTCCAATAGCTTCTTTATGCGGGGCACATCTCCTCTGACGGAAGCCGTGAGGAGGTCGAGTTGAGGTTGGGTCCCCCACCGCAATTTCAGCTCAGCTCCCCGGTCCAGCAGCAACTCGGCAGCCTTGGCGTTGCCTGAGCGGCAAGCTTTCATCAAGGGACTTACGCCCGTCAGGTCCACTGTGTTGACTTCGGTTCCCCAATCCAGCAGCACTTCGATGGTCTTGACGTGTCCTTTGGAAGCCGCCATCCCCAATGGAGTGTCTCCTGTGTCCGTTCGGGTTTTCGGATCAGCCCCGGACGCCATCAAGGCTTCTGATACTGACGCATGCCCATTATGACTTGCATGAGCCAAGGCAGTCCAACCTTGCGAATCCTTCTGATCTTGTCGTGAACCTGTGTCAAGAAGCGACCTCACAATTTCAATATGTCCTTGACTCGCTGCCCGAGAAAGAGGCCCTGTCCGAGAGTTGTCGGTTGCGTTTGGGTCAGCCCCTTTGGCAAGCAACAGTCTAACTATTTCCACATGCCCAACAGATGCTGCGACCATAAGAGGGGTTATGTTCTCTTGATCCCGGTAATCCACATCGACGCCGAGGGAAAGCAAAGCATCCGTGCCGTCTTTGTCTCCATCGGCAACGAGTTTGAGAAACCGAGCCCTCAGTTCCCGATCCGATGGACGCGAGCCCACTACGGAGAGTGGGAACATCCCCACAACAGACCCTTCAAATTGAGGGTGCTGTCGCCCCTTGGTGGCGTCTTTCGTCTGAGCGTATGCGTATTCGTATGCTTCGTTCAGAGTGACGAGACCGTCATGGTCCCGGTCTGCCTTGCCTCTCAGTCCTTCCAAGAGATTATGGGTGAATACGCTGTTGTTATGGCCGGGTAATTCCCAAGAGAGTTGTCCATCTTTTGAAGAACTTATGATCGCCCTCCCAGAAGAGTGCTTGGCCTCTTTGAGGAACAGTTCGAGGGAGGGAACCGGAGATTTTGCCTTCATTTGGGAAAACCCGCCCGCGTAGCAAGCATCCGCTATGATGAGAATTTTCTCTGCGCTGATACCATTTAGGAATTCCAGGCCGCTCATCCTGACACCGGTGGTGGCAATGAATTCGTTTTCCGCGTCATGGGGCAAAAAGAAGAATTCTTTGGGACGCATGGGATCGAAACGGCCATGGCCACTCAAGAACAGAATCACCGTATCGTCTTTGCCAGCCTTTGGTAGAGTATAGTAGAGATACTTTTCAATTTCCGCCTTGGTGGCTTTGTCATTGATGAGTGAGGTTATCTGAGCCTCGTGAAACAAGCGGTCTTGGGTTTTGAGGAAATCCCCAAAGGCCTTTGCATCCTGATCAGCCAAGTCCAGTTTTGGAAGTGCCCCATCTTTATAGAGACCCACTCCTACGACTAGGGCATAGAGCTTTCCTCGTGCTCCTGGTGGAGACCCCATGGGGTCTTTCGTAGGGGGCTTGCCATATACAGGACAGACGGAGAATATCGAGACAAAAGACAAGAGAATTGCCGCAAAGACCGATACCAGACACTTCATGACGCCCCATTCCCTTTCCTGGCACAATGCGCGGAAAACTACTTTTTTACTTGGCTTTGTATAGAGTTCGCTAAAATGCCGCGCATTAGTTTGGTCTTGTTGACCTACCTGTGTCTCAGACAACGGAGAGCCGCAGATGTTCTCGCCCGGGGTTCAATTCAAGAGGAGACTAAAGCCGAGTTCCTTCATTGCCTTCCCTAATTGATCCTGATCCACATTCATCCGTGCCACGGCTTTCAGGTCTTTTCTCAGTGATATTTCGATGAGGCTTCCATGGATGTCAAAGCCCCGAGCGGATGGAGAGACATTTATGACCACCGCAAGAGACGCTCCCAGGTCCCTTTGGAGAATCTCCAATACTTGGTCTGGATGAGGGGATTTCGGAACCGACTTTCTCAGGGTCCTGCTCACAACGGAAGGGTCAATCACGTCATATTGGTCCACAGTTTCTATGTCCGGTGTAATAGCTTTGTACGAGAGGTCGATGATGGATTGAGGGACGGATTTCTTAAATTCTTTGAACATGACAATGAAAGCGACCCGCTGTTTTCCGGTGTCAATACTGGTCTTTGATTTCGGTATCTGTTCCCAAGGGCTCGCCGTCAGTCCTACGAAAGAGTCTGGAACTTGTGATGGATAAAGAATAAACACCAGCAATGCGGCGGCAACTGCAGCAGTAACAGCGGCAGGAAGCTTAAAAGATCCAAATATCCTTTGAAGGAAGGAAACCTTTTCAATCTGATCTGAATATGTTTCAGCGTTTTCTGCGGAACGTGGCTCCAAGACGTCTTTGATCTTCTGCCAGAGTTCTTTGGGCAAGGGCTGTGTTTGAGGCAGTTGGGCATATTCTGCGAGTTCTGAGCGGCACATCTCGCATTGTCTGAGATGGGGCTCAATGGTACGATTGGGGTCTCTCTGGGACTTGGCATATTCATACAGTTCTGAAGAATTGGGGCAAAGGGCAGTACGATTTTTCCCCAAAGCCGCTTCGAGGTTCCGTATTTCCCATAACTCCGTCCGACATGAAGGGCAGTCGCGAAGATGCTCGTCGATTCTTTTCCGAGTCTCCAGCGAAAGCTCCTCATGCAGGTACGAGAAGAGTTCAGCTTCTACGTGCCCTTGGAGTCGTTTCCGGCCATTGTCTTCCACGCCCTGTTTCCACTTCTCTCAAGTTCTTTGTACGCGGCCCTGAGTTTGCTCAAACATCGTCCCGCTCTCACGTTGAGTGTATTTTCAGTCACGCCGAGGACCGTGGCGATCTCGCTGAAAGGCATTTCTCCTAGATATCTCAGGCTCAACAATTCCCGACAATCAGAATCGATTCTTTCCATAGCTGTTCTCAGCACTTCGGCATTCTCGAAGCGCTCAATTTGGACATCAGCCGTCTCTGTATCCGACGCCACCATTCGTAATCCATCACCCAGTGAGTCATGGTGATCTATTGATTCAGTTTCCGACTCCCGCTTCATAGCCTTCATTTTCCTGATTTCATCAATGAGAACCCGTTGTGTAATGAGACACACAAAGCTGGAGAGAGGGTGTTTCCCATCGTAGTTCTGCAAAGCGCTGGTGAGCGACAGAAAAGCTGACTGCGTTACGTCATCAATTTCTAGAGAAGTGAAACCTGCATGCCTCCTTATCACATTCCGCATCAAGAGTATAAAACGGCTGTAGAATTCCTGCCAAGCTTTCTCGGAACCATCCAAACACTCCTTGACGAGAAGGAAATCCTCGTTATCGACGTGATTCATGCCCGAAAGCTCCTCGCAGTGGCCATCATGCTGCTCGCTCCGGGGCACATCATATCATCAGTGTGGATATTGTCTATCGGACGGCACCAGCTTCGCAGCCTCAATCCTGAGTGGCCACGGACAAAGGCTTTCACAAGAATGCAACGCAATACCTTTAAATCATGATGCCCCGGCCATGAGGTCGGGGCACCGTTGAAGGGGCGGACTAGAGGTTACTTGCAGTCCTTGCAGTCGCTGACGACTTTTCCGCCGAGTTTGGCGCAGTCCGCCTCTGACTTGGCCTGCTCACACTTGCCTTTGACGCAACAGTTTATGGACTTGGCCGGCTTGTCTGTCCCCGCCGGTGCGGCGGGAGCTGTGCCAGGCTGCCCCTGAGCCATCGCGAGAGGAACTGCAACCAAGAAAGCTCCTACTGTAAGCAGATTAATCAACTTTTTCATTGTAATGGCCTCCTAAGGAATTCTTTCGATTTTGGGCAATCACTGGTGACTGCCTCTTGCCACTCTTTTCGGTGGACTAATCGATAATTCGGAAACCACGATAAAAACTTACGGGAAAAATTGCTTTGGGAAGAAAAAATGTATGGTTTTGTCTAGCGGCACCCGAAAGTAATGCATGGAAGCGGCTTGGGTTCGGGAAATACTTAAATAAGGTTTGCCAAGCGACTAGCCTTTCACAACCCCCAAAGGCCTGATTCGGGCAACCTTATGAGCAAGGCCGGCGCGCTGAACGATGTCTACTACCAGACTGACATCTTTATAAGCCTCTGGGCACTCCTCCCGGAGAGTCTTGCGGCCAACCCACCGGGGGTAAATATTCCGTGCTTCGAGTTCCCTGTCTATGGAACGCCCGTGGGTTTTCTTGATGGCCTCGCTCCGTGACAGGAGGCGGCCAGCCCCGTGGCATGCTGATCCGAATGTCTGGTCCATGGCTCCTTGCCTACCCACGAGTATGTACGAGGCTCTGCCCATGTCTCCGGGTATAAGAACAGGTTGACCGGTAGGCCGGTAACGAGGAGGCAAGTCCGGGTGACCTTCCGGGAGAGATCTCGTGGCTCCTTTTCTATGAACACAGAGTTTCATGGGCTTTCCGTTAACCGTGTGGGTTTCGATCTTTGCAATGTTGTGGCAAACATCATAGAGAAGCCTCATGCCGAGGTCTCGCGGAGAAATATTCATTGCCTGCTGCCATGCTCTGCCGGTCAAATGCATGAGTATCTGCCGGTTGGCAAAGGCGAAATTGGCCGCTCCTGCCATAGCCGCCAGGTATTGTTTGCCAAGGGCTCCTTTGAGCTTCGTGCATGCGAGTTGTCTGTCTGGAACTTCTATTCCTTCCTTGTGGAAGGTTTTGACCATGCGGGAGAGGAATTCATCACATATTTGATAACCAAAACCCCTTGATCCGCTATGGATCATTATGGTCACTCTCTGGAGATCTAGCCCCCATGACCTCGCGATAGTCTCGTCAAATATCTCGTCAATGTATCCTATCTCCAAGAAATGGTTTCCCGAACCAAGGGTGCCGAGCTGATCCTTTCCTCTTTCAAAGGCCCTTTCGCTGGCCGCGTTGGGGTCTGCATCATGTATGACACCCCTATTCTCGATCATGTCCAGTTCCGCGTTGTCACCGAAGCCTTGTTTGACAGCCCAAGCAGCTCCTGTCTTGAGTACCTCCCCCATTGATTTCTTGTTGAGTTTGATGCCTCCGCGGGAACCCACACCGCAGGGCACCTGCGCAAAGAGTGCGTCAATAATTTTCCTAATCTCCGGAGCAATGGTCTCCCGGTAAAGGTTGGTTATGCCGAGTCGCACGCCACAATTAATATCGTATCCTACTCCTCCTGGGGACACGATCCCTTCGTCCATATCGAATGCTGCAACACCGCCAATGGGGAAGCCATATCCCCAGTGAACATCCGGCATCGCCATTGACCTGCCGACGATTCCCGGTAGGTGGGCGACATTATATACTTGATCTGCACTCTGATCCTTCTCGATCTCAGGGAGGGTTAGCTCATCAGCAAAAATCAGTCCTGGAACCCTCATTCCTCCAACTCGGGGAATCTCCCATCTGATGTCATCCAGGCGTCTGATGGTGTATTTCTTGGTGACCATTTCTTGATCCTCAAATGATTGAGACGAGTTATGCCTTAACTTGACAGTCGCGATTTCCGAAGGTTTGGACGAGCACGAATTACCAAAATTAATATCGTCACGGAGGCTGCGGCAGCTACAATCGGAGACTCAGCCACGAAAGGGCTGTACACGAATAAGGCGCCGACGGCTGCAAAGAGTTCCACATAATAGAAAGCTCGGTAAGAGGCGCTCTCCCATGCCGGCGCTCCCCAGACGTGGTCACGAATGAAACCGCGCAATGCAAATACGATAAGGCCAAAAGCCAACACAGCTAACCCCATTCCCACGATGATGTCTGCTGGGAAGTGCGCGCCGACGAAAACCCTGGACAAGGCGATAAGTGTTCCCACGCTGAGGGCTGTAAACCTCGCTCTTGTGAGGGACGAGAAACCTGCCAGAGTGATTCCCATGGACATGCCGGCCGCAGAGTGTCCCGAGGGAAATGTGCCGAATCTGAGGACAGGCCCAACCACATGAACCGATTCCAGCAGCTCCACGGGTCGCGGAAGCGGCATGGCGGCTTTCAGTAAATGGACCATTAACGAAGACAGACAGAGGGTCAAAAGACCCACTAATGTGACCCGCGGGTTGCGAATCAAGAAGCATCCAAGAATGACAGCGACTAAGAATCCATCGCCCAAAGTGTTGCAACCCAACCAAAACATGTCGAGCATTGGTGAATGGAGCCCATTGAGGATCCTGAATATTTCCGCATTGAAGGACAATCCGGGTAAGAGAGAGACACAAAGCACGAGAAGAGAGTATGTCACCAGCGACCCAACTTGGCCCGGGTACTGAAGATCAAAAAACTTTGAGGTCATTGACTGAGCGACCCAAAATGATAGAGCTTTGGTTTAGAGTTGTCGCCTCTTAAAGGATCGGTCCGCAAACTGACGCGTTCAGATATCAAAAATAACCTGTGCAGAGCATCTCTTTCCGGTTTGACAAATTTCCAGGCCATGATACGTCACTCCCTTGATTTCGAAATCCGGGAGTTTCGGAACTTTGGGAATCCCAAAACGAATCATGGCGTTGACAAAGGTATCTTGGATTTCGAGTATTTCAACATGGGCTGGGACCTTTCCGTGGACTTGATACTCAAAAAGGAGTTCCCGGAGCCATTCCACCATGAGGTCTTCCACCGTATCAGCCGTCAGGCTGACGTGCCTTTCATGTTGATGAGAAATTTGTGGATCTCCGATCAAGAGATGGGCTAATGCGTTGGCTGCGTTGACGAATAGATCTGCCAGGGTGGCACCAAGAATCTCAATTCTTAGATCTGCTGTATGATTAAGGAATCTCCAACGTTTGGAGGCTCCCCTGTGCTTGGATTTTCTCTCTGAAACAGTGTTTTCGTCATTCAGGGTCCCCGGAGTTGTTTTGAGACTCTTCGGGTGCGTCGATCTCATCGATTATCTCTTCCTCCGAGGCTTCAGCCCTTGCCACATCAACTACGTATTCGCCCGCATCCATACGAACAAGGGTACGCCCCATAGTATTTCGACCTATGACGGAGATCTCTTCCATTCGAAGCCGGATTATTTTTCCCGCCGAGGTGAGTATGAGCAAGTGATCGGAATCATCGACGAGTTGGATCCCAACGACATCGCCTAAGCGAGCGGTATTTTTTATGGTTATGACGCCTTGTCCACCGCGGCCCTTCACGGGATACTCGGCCAAAGAGGTCCTTTTCCCAAAACCGCTCTGCGTTATGGTGAGCAATGTCGCCTGGGGATCAGTAATGACGGCCATTCCCACTATGGCATCTCCCCTCTGGAGCCTCATTCCGGTAACACCCCGAGCTTGACGTCCCATGGGCCTTACCAATGCTTCGTTGAAGCGAATGGCCTTCCCTCTCCGATTGGCCAGGAGGATGTCATTGTCACCTGAGGTGAAGTTCACGTCGATGAGTTCATCTTCAGGGTCGATGGTGAGGGCTATGAGCCCTGTCGATCTTGGTCGGGAAAATTCCCCGGTAGATGTTTTCTTTATCTTCCCGAGGGCGGATACCATCACGATGTATCCTTCCGTGCTGAGTTCCTGTACACGAAGTATTTTACGTATCCTCTCTCCCGGCTCCATACGCAGCAGATTAATGATTGCTTTCCCCCGACCGTAGAATCCTTCTTCGGGCACCTGAAACACCCGCAGCCAGAAGACTCGACCTCTGTTGGAAAAAGAGAGCAGCACATCGTGGGATGAGGCATAGAGAATTTGGTTCACCACATCCTCACTTCCGACCCGCGTGCCGATCCTTCCCTTACCCCCAGGTCGCTGGGATTTGTAGAGATTCGCCGCCATCCTTTTGATGTAGCCTTTGCTCGAGAACGTCACCACGACATCTTCACGGGGGATAAGATCCTCGTCCAGAGTTTCAGCTTCCTCGTCAAGGATGATTGTTCTGCGAGGGTCTGCGAACTGATCTTTCACCTGCTGCAATTCCGCAACTATCACATCTAATATCTTCTCGTCAGAGGCCAAGAGTGCTTCGAGTTCAACAATTTTGGCTCGCACTTCATCTAATTCCTGCAAGATCTTGTCTCGTTCAAGGCCTGTCAGTCTCTGGAGCCTCATATCCAGAATTGCTTGTGATTGTATCGGGCTGAGCTGAAAATTATCGATCAAAGCCTGTTTTGCGGTGGAAGGGTTTTCAGCCTTTCTGATAATGTTTATGACTTCATCGAGATGATCAAGGGCCGTCTTGAGCCCTTCTAAGATGTGGGCCCGTTCTCGAGCCCGTGCCAATTCGAAGCGAGTTCTCCGAATGACCACTTCTTTCCTGAAGGCAATGAATCCCTGTAAGATTTCGATGAGATTCATTGTTTTGGGTCGTCCGTTATCTACGCAGAGCAATTGAATGCCGAAATTCGTCTGCAACTGGGTATGACGAAAAAGCTGATTGAGCACAACGTCTGGATTTTCGTCACGCTTCAGTTCAAAAACGACCCTCATACCCTCTCGGTCGGACTCATCCCGTATGTCTCGAATGCCGGTTATTCGCTTGTCCTTGACTAGTTCCGCGACATTCTCAACCATTCTCGCCTTGTTGACCAAGTAGGGAATCTCAGTAACCACGAGTCTCTGGAATCCTTTCCCCACATCTTCCGTTTCGACTTTGGCCTTCATCCTCACGGAGCCACGTCCTGTGGAATATGCGTCGATGATCCCCCGTCGACCGCTGATGTAGCCGGATGTCGGGAAATCAGGCCCCGGAAGCAACTTCATCAGTTCGGCCAGCGATGCATTCGGATTGTGGATGAGATGTACGACCGCATCAATGGTCTCTCCGAGGTTGTGGGGCGGAATATTGGTGGCCATTCCCACGGCTATGCCCTGAGATCCTATAACGAGGAGCACAGGAAACCTTGCCGGTAGGGTTAGAGGCTCTTGTTGAGTATTGTCATAATTGGGGACGAACGCCACGGTATCTTTGTCAAGGTCCTCGAGCAATGACTGACAAATGCGTGCCATGCGGACTTCCGTATATCGCATGGCCGCAGGGGAATCCCCGTCGACACTTCCGAAATTTCCCTGGCCGTCAACGAAGGTATAGCGCATGGAAAAAGGCTGAGCCATGCGAACGACAGAGTCGTACACAGCAGTGTCTCCGTGAGGATGAAACTGTCCGATCACATCTCCGACAACTCGGGCAGCCTTCCTATAAGGACGATTCCATAGATTGCCGGCTCGATGCATGGCATATAGGATGCGCCTATGAACGGGTTTGAGACCGTCACGAAGATCGGGCAAGGCACGCCCGACGATGACGCTCATGGCATAATCAAGATAGGATTTCTGAACTTCTTCCTCTATGCCTACGGTTGTTTTCTCCTGAAGCATTTTTTAATGCTGTTCCTCTCAATATCGGGTATGCAGGGATTAAAAAAGGATTTCTCAGGCTAGAAGACCTGCCGCCGAATCAGGGCAACTCCAACAAAGATTTGTCCAATTCAGGCTGCCTGTAACAACTTCCCCGTCCTTCAAACAAACTTTGATCGCTCCGAGGTACCTGATGCCTGGATCAGGATCAGGCTTGCACCCCCCGAAGCGTCTCTTTAGGAGCAAGAAGATACGAAAACATAGTATCACCTTTGATAAATGCAATGCAAGGGATGTCTTTCTAGGGTAATTTGTGGGTGTTGACAAGATATTGGACGATCTTGTAAGTAATGGAAACACGATGCGCCTCAATTGGAAGTCTGCCAGACCCTCGATTGACATTCAGGTTGGATGAAAATACAAGACGTCTCGATATCGGGTGGCTCAGACTGCCCGTGATCTGGAAGAACGTGCTCGCCGCTCACAAATCTTGCCGTGAGCAGAAAGCGCTCGTCCGCTCATGGACACAGGCGGGCATAAGGCAAAACTGTCAGCGGAAAAGATGATGCACTGCCGTTTGCCACGGTCATTGACTGGAAAGAGCCATCTGGGCAGCTCGAATGACGGCCTGCATGTCCAGTGGCAAGGGCGATTCGAATTCCAGATATTCACCGGTGACGGGATGAGTCAGACCTAGCAATGAAGCATGCAAGGCTTGTCTGGTAATAAGCTTTACGCATTGTTTGACAATCGGTGAAACATTTTTATCATTCTTATTCAGTCTGCCGTAGACCGGATCTCCCAAGATGGGCAATCCTGATGAGGCTAGGTGAACCCTTATCTGGTGGGTCCGGCCGGTTTCCGGTCTAAGTTGCAGCAACGTGAGAGGGCCGAGCCGTTGCGTCACAAGCCATCTCGTGATGGCAGACCGAGCCTTGGCGGTCACGATGGACACTTTCTTGCGGTCCCGCACGTGCCGACCGATGGGAAGTGAGATGACCCCGTTTTCCATTGTGGGTTTTCCGCGTACGATTGCTCGGTAAATCCTGTGAATGGCATGTTCTTTGAATTTTAGACATAAGCCTCTGTAGGCTTCGTCCGTCTTTCCCACCACCATGACCCCCGAGGTATCCCTGTCCAGCCGGTGAACGATCCCCCACCGACCCGCCTGCCCTATGCCCTTCATTTCCGGTCGATCCTTGAGCATTACATCCATCAATGTGCCGGATTGCCGCCCGGCTCCGTGGTGAACCGCGAGTCCAGGAGGCTTGTCGACAATCACAATGTGTGGGTCTTCGAAGATGATTCTCGGCGGCGGCACAACCGTTTGTTGGTAGTCCCGGTCATGCTCCGTTTCTTCCGGTAGGATAATCTCGATCTTGTCCTTAGGCCCAATGATGGTGGAGGACTTGACGACACGGCCATTTACCAGGATTGCGCCCGAACGAATCAAACGGACAACTTTGGCTCGACTGATCTCGTGGAGCAGGTGGCGAGAAATGAACTTGTCCAGCCTGTTGGGGGCAGTTCCTTCGGGCACAATCAATTCGGGCGGTGTCAGGTTGACTCCATTGCATCGAGAACAAGTTTGGGAATAATTTGAAACTGATCCTTCAATATGGTTCGCGTATCCAAGAGCACGGCCTGATCTCTCATCAGGGCTATTACAGGAAGATTGCCGGTCCTGAGTCGTCTTTCGAGTGCTGCAGAGGACATGGTCCGAGGCCTCATGACAACTCGAGAGCCCGGCAGTTCACCCAATGGCAAAGCCCCGCCACCGACCTTCCCTGACCCGGCTTCCAGTCCAATTTCTGCACGATCGTTTAATTCCTGTCGCAGGGACTCTGCCAGTTGGACTGCCAATTGTTCGAGTTCTGCAGGATCCCTGACTATCATTTCCAGCGTCGGGATATGGGCGGTCGGTCCTTCAGGCCTTGTATATTCTTCGAGGGTAGCTTCCAAGGCAGCCAGTGTCAGCTTGTCCATTCTCAAGGCTCGTGCCAAGGGGTCCGCTTTTATCCGATTGACCAGAATTTCGCGACCGGCAATGACACCCGCCTGGGGACCACCCAGCAGTTTGTCCCCACTGAACGTAACGATATCTATGCCTGCCTGAACGACCTCCTGAACCGTCTTTTCTTCTGTAAAGCCATACTGGGACAATTCAACGAGGCAACCGCTCCCCAGATCCATCATGGTAGGTACAGATTGTTCGCGCCCTATTTGAACAAGCTCCTCAAGAGTTAGCTCTCTCGTGAAACCGACTATGTGGTAGTTGCTCGTATGAACTTTGAGGATCAGAGCTGTGCGTTCGTTGATGGCTTCTACATAATCACGAGGATGCGTGCGGTTTGTTGTTCCCACTTCGCGCAAAACGGCTCCCGACCGTTTCATGACATCCGGGATGCGGAATGAGCCTCCTATTTCTATGAGTTCTCCTCTGGAAACAACCACCTCTCGTCCAGCAGCAAGACTCGTCAACACGAGGAGTACCGCAGCGGCGTTGTTATTGACAGCGAGGGCCGCTTCCGCACCCGTGAGTTCCTGCATGAGAAGCTTGAGATGCGCGTTTCTATCCCCTCTCTTGCCCTTTTCCAGATCATATTCGAGATTCGTGTATGATCGAGCTGCTTGGGCGATGCGCTGAACAACGCGAT
>JAUPKT010000336.1 GCA_030837305.1 Thermodesulfobacteriota bacterium | reverse complement strand
TAATTGTGCGTGCCGACATGGCAAAGAACTTTCGTCCCGATCCCCTGTACGTGAAGTCCCTCCAGATTGCAGTGAGCCCCGAAGAAGAATACCGGTATCAGGAATGGGACGGCACCCATGTGGAGACCACGTGTCGCTGTGCGGCTCGGGCGTATCAAGAAGCAGGCATCAAGAATCCCCGCACGGAATTGAGCATGTTTGAAGTCCATGATTGCTTCTCTATAACTGAGTTGGTCATATACGAAGAT
Source organism: Thermodesulfobacteriota bacterium (assembly GCA_030837305.1). Classification (GTDB taxonomy): domain Bacteria; phylum Desulfobacterota; class Desulfomonilia; order Desulfomonilales; family Desulfomonilaceae; genus JAUPKT01. The sequence goes on along the minus strand of JAUPKT010000336.1, from coordinate 8,615 downwards.
CTCATGATATCTCCCCGAGGTCGTGCCAAAGAAGACGTGGACGCCGGGTTCTTTAATCTGGACGGTGATCTCCCATGTCAGACCGATGGCGGACTCAAGAGCTTCGGTCATCCCATCGGAGCCTCGGGGATCCGGATGACCTACGAGGTGTACAAACAACTGCAAGGGAAAGCCGGGGATCGCCAAATAAAGAACCCAAGACTAGGGCTCACTCACAATCTAGGAGGGTTCCCGGCCAACTGCGTGATCGGCATAACAATATGGGGCAATGAACCCTAGCGTCTTTCAGAGCGCCGGGCCCGGTATCATACAGCGGCTTGGCGTATGAACTCCAATCGAAAAACCTTACTTACTTACCCAAAGAAGAGCTTTGCATGGAACGCACCAAACTGCTTGAAGTAAGAGAAATCTTTCTCAACTTTGGGGGCCACCGAGCTCTCTCCGATGTCACGTGCCATGTCTGTGACGGCGAGATCCTGGGGCTCATAGGACCAAACGGAGCCGGGAAAACCTGCCTTCTCAACTGCGTTACCATGTTTTACAAACCTCACCTAGGGCAGGTGTTCTTCCAGGGCAAAGACATTACGCGCTATCGGACCCATCAAATCGCCGACCTGGGCATCGCAAGAACCTTCCAAAACATCGAGCTTTTCTCAGGGTTGACTGTCCTCGAAAATCTCATGGTAGGGCGGCACATTCGAATGAAGGCGGGCGCAGCGGCATGCTCCCTCTATTTCGGCAGGGCCAGGACCGAGGAGATTCGGCATCGGGAAGTGGTGGAAGACATCATCGATCTGCTGGAAATGGAGGCCATTCGCAACAAGAAGGTTGGCTCCCTCCCGTATGGACAACGCAAAAGGGTAGACCTCGGCAGGGCCCTGGCCATGGAGCCGAAACTCCTGCTGCTCGACGAACCCCTGGCAGGCATGAACGTGGAAGAAAAGGAGGACATGGTCCGCTTCGTCATGGATGTACATGAGTTGAAGAAAACCTCCATTATTCTCGTCGAGCATGACATGGGAGTGGTGATGGATTTGGTTCACCGACTGGTTGTACTGGATTTCGGCGTCAAGATCGCGGATGGCCCTCCCGCACGTATCAAACAAGATGAAGGCGTGATTAAGGCTTATCTCGGCTCCAGCGCCGCTTAACAAGAACCACATCTGGATCAATATGGCGACCTTTAGGTCCTTGGACACTGAAAATGAGTGATCTCAATACGCTACCGAAAATCTTCCTCAAACACGCGAAAGAATACGGTTCCCGAGAGATAGCCTTGCGGGAAAAGGATCGCGGCGTCTGGAAAAGCTATACGTGGCTCGATTATGAGGAGAAGGTCAGGTGCCTGAGTCTGTTCCTCGTCAGTATGGGGTTTAAACCGGGAGACAAAGTGGCGCTCCTGGGGGAGAATAAACCGGAAGTATACTGGGCAGAACTGGCTGCTCAGGCCGCGTGTGGGACGGCCGTGGGAATCTTCTCAGACTGCGGCCCCAGCGAAGTCAAATTTTTCATCAATCACGCAGATGTGAGCTTTATTTTCGCTCACGACCAGGAACAAATTGACAAGATCTTAGAGATTCAGGACGAAACCCCACAGCTCAAGAAGGTGATTTATTGGAACCCTCGGGGTCTGTGGAACTACAAAGATCCCATTCTCCTCTCCATTGATAATGCTTTAGAGAAAGGCCGTCAATACGGAAACGAACACCCTCACCTGTTCGAACAGTTGGTCGCCCAGGGCTGTCCCGAAGACATAGCGGTTATTGTCTTTACATCAGGGACCACCGGTACGCCGAAAGCTGCCATGCTTTCACACAAAGGTTTGATGGTGTCAGCGAAGAGCTTTGCCGAAATTGAGAACTACCGCCCGAGCGACAATTATCTTTCCTTTGTTCCCGTGGCCTGGATAACGGAACAAATTATAGGCATCGCCGGATCCATAGTCTCCGGCTTTGTTGTCAATTTCCCCGAGAGCGCCGAAACCGTTACGGAGAACATTCGCGAGATTGGTGCGCGGATACTTTTCTATTCTCCCAGGCAATGGGAAAGCATCAACAGAATGGTTCAGTCCAAAATGTTGGATAGCAGTTGGCTGAAGCGTACCATCTACCGCCTCTTCCTCCCGATAGCCTACAAATCAGGTGATTACAACCTTGCAAAGAAAAGGCAGGGGATTGGTCTCAAACTCATTCACGGAATCGCCCAATGGCTTGTGTTCCGTAGCCTGCGAGACAATCTTGGTCTGTCTCATCTTCGGGATGGCTACACCGCCGGGTCAGCGGTTAGCCCCGAGATCATTCGCTACTTCCAGGCCATCGGCATTAACATAAAACAGATTTATGGCAGTTCTGAGATGGGACTCGTGACGGCGCATCGCAACGGAGATATTCGCCCCGAGACATCCGGCCAGGCCATACCGGGTGCGGCGGTGAAACTCTCGGACGAAGGAGAAATCCTTACACAGAACGAAGGGATGTTTGTCGGTTATTACCAAGACGCAGCAGCCTCAGCCAAAAAGTTTCACAATGGCTGGTATCGCTCCGGTGACTATGGCTATATCGACGACTACGGCCATCTCATAGTCATCGACAGGATGGAAGACCTGAGATCCTTAAGGGGAGGAAAAAAGTTTTCCCCGCAATATTTGGAGGTGAGGCTACGCTTTAGCCCATACATCAAAGAGGTGCTCGTCGTTGGCTCCGAGGAGCGGGACAGCGCATGCTGCCTCGTTAATATAGACCTTGATAACGTAGGTCGTTGGGCTGAAGCACACCGCCTCTCATACACGACCTTCGCAGATCTCTCTCAAAAAGACGAAGTCCTCCAGCTGATAAGGAATGAAATTCAGAAGGTCAACAGCCTAGTGCCGAAGGAATCAAGATTGAAGAGATTTCTCAACATGGCTAAAGAACTCGATGCCGACGAGGCGGAGCTGACCCGCACGAGAAAGCTGCGAAGAGCTTTTCTCGAGCAACGTTACGATAACCTCATTGAGGCACTGTACAGCGGACAGGGTGAAGTCGAGGTGGAGACCTTGGTTGAATATCGGGATGGCCGTAGGGGCACTCTCAGGAGAGCGATAAAAGTCTGCGCCCTCTCATAACAAGGGAGTACCGATGTTATTTCTTCAGTTTTTCTTGAATGGCCTGCTCATAGGAGGGCTCTACGCTTTGTTGGCCCTCGGCATAGTATTGATTTACAAGGCTACCCATGTTTTCAACTTCGCTTTGGGTGAGATGCTCGCAGTGGGAGCTTTTCTCCTCTATACCTTTATGTTCCTTGCCGGGTTGCCTATCTGGATAGCAATTCCTCTCACCGTAGTGAGCGCCATGATCCTGGGCCTTTGTATGGAGAGAATCGGACTTCGGCCCCTCCTCGGTCAGCCCATACTGGCGTCCATAATGGCAACGCTTTCTATTTCACTGATGCTCAGAGGTGTGGCCTTATTTGTCTGGGGATCTCCTACCGTAAGCCTGCCGCAAAAAATCATGCCCACGAAGGCCGTGCGATTTGGAGACATTTTTCTCTCCAACGAACTCCTTTGGACGTTTGTTGTCTCCATCGTCTTGTTCGCATGTTTGTTCTTGTTTTTTCGTTTCACCAAGACGGGCCTTTTCATGAGAGCCACCGCCGAGGGCCATGATATAGCCCAGGCTTCGGGAATAAATGTGGAAAAAATTTTTGCGCTCACGTGGGGAATTGCAGCGATCGTGGCTGCAGCGGGCGGCATCATGCTCGGAAACCGATTCGGTATCGGAATTACCACACTTCCCATGATGGGCATCAAGGCCTTTCCCGTCGTACTCCTGGGAGGACTGGAATCCATCCCGGGGGCCATAATCGGCGGTCTCATGATCGGCGTTCTGGAAAGCCTTGTAAGCGGGTTCGCCGATCCACAACTGGCTGAAATTAGTCCTTATATAGTGCTTCTTCTGGTGCTTCTCATACGACCCGAGGGACTGTTCGGTCTCAAGAGAATTGAGAGGATTTAGCCATGTATCGTCCCTGCGGTGTATTCGATGAAACATACTCACAATGCATGGCCATCATTCGCACCAAGAAGCATTGGATACTGACGATATTGGCGCTGGCAATACTCTTTAGCCTCCCTTTGTTCCTCAGCGGGCGAGTTCTCCATTTCATAAATCTTGTCGGCATTACCATGATAGCAGCCCAGGGACTCAATCTCCTCACCGGATGCGCCGGTCAAATTTCACTGGGCCAGTCGGCGTTCATGGCCGTGGGAGCCTATTCTTCAGCATTATTGTGTGTTCACTGCGGCTTCCCTTTTTGGCTGGCTCTCCCTTCGTCAGCTCTGATCTCAGGGCTCGTGGGTGTGGTGGTTGGAACGCCGTCTCTCCGCATTAAAGGCTTCTACCTAGCCATGGCCACACTGGCCGCCCAGATGATCATACCCTGGCTGGTAATCAATGTTCGGACCGACCTGACGGGGGGATCCAACGCCCTGCTCGTACCGGCCCCCGTGCTCTTCGGCTTCACCTTCAGTAGTCAGCAATCCCTCTTTTACCTCATCATTCCACTAACCTGCCTCACCCTTTTTCTCGTCAGAAATCTCATGCGAAGTCGAATTGGGAGAGCCTTCATAGCAGTGAGAGACAATGACCTCGCTGCGGAAATGATGGGCATTAGTCTCTTGAAGTATAAGCTCTTGGCTTTCTTCCTTTCATCCGTCTACGCAGGGTTGGCCGGTTGCTTATGGGCCCATTGGATGAGGGCAATCTCACCGGATCAGTTCAATATATTGGAATCAATATGGTTCCTGGGAATGATCATCGTGGGAGGAATGGGGAGCGTCGTGGGAGTTGCGTTCGCCACGGTGTTCATCAAGTTTTTTGACATTGTAATAACCCTGTTCAGTCCGAGCCTCACGAGCTTCATGAGTCCGCAATTGGCCCAGGACATGGCAGCGGGACTTGGTCCCTTTGTCTTTGGCTTCATCATACTGGTCTTCTTGATCCTGGAACCGAGAGGACTCGCCCATAGGTGGGATATTGCCAAGGCTTATTTCAGGCTTTGGCCATTTAAGTACTGAGACCGTTTTGATATGTCGCCGTGACCGATCTCTGCCTGATGGCGGCGGTGACTTGACGGATATAAAGAATGGCCCGGTGGAGAAATGACTCGAACCAAAGATTCCCCAAAATGAACCTCGGGAGGTGGAGGAATGAGAAGACAGTTTCAGGCAGTGTTCTGGGTGGCAGCCCTTATAGCCATGATTTTTGGAGCGGGATTGTCCATGGCTGGGGCACAAGAAGGAAAACCCGAAAAACTTATTTATGGCTCAATACCCGACATGACAGGCCCTTATGCCGCAATTGTCGGGCCGGCCTATGCAGCTTTCCAAGACGCGGCGGAATATGTGAACTCCACCGGTGGAATCAGGGGTGTTCCCGTAGAAATAGCGGTCCGCGATAGCGCCGGCAAGGTGGATGTCGGCGTAAACGTATACATGCAGTTTCGTGAGATGAAGCCCCGGCCCGCCATGATCTACGGCGTTGTCTCGGGTATCGGCGAAGCCATCAAAGAGAGACTCAACGAGGACAAGATTCCTGCAATGTGGGTGTGCAGTACGGAAGTTATCTATCCGCCCATGTACACCTTTGGGGCCTACCCAACCTATGCGGATCTTTGCGGTATGTTCATCGACTGGTTGAAGGACAACTGGAAGGAGCAGCGAGCTCCCCGAATCGCGTTCCTGACCTGGGACACCACGTACGGGAAATCAGTCCTGCAACCCGAGTTGATGGAATACGCCAAGTCCAAGGGTGTTGAAGTGGTCGCAACCGAGCTCTACGGCGTTCGCGACGTGGACCTGACCAGCCAATTAACCAGAATAAAGGCAAAGAATCCTGACTGGATCTTCACCAACACAGCGGGAAGTGGTCCGGTTCAGGTTGCCAAGGGAGTCTCAGAGATGGGGCTCAAGGTGGGGATCGCCGGCTCCATCGGACTTGATGATTCCTGTCTGTACATCGACAAAGACGTTTTTGAAGGAGCGGTTACGGTTCATCCCTTCGCAAATTGGAGCGAAAAAGACAACAAGGGTATCCAGCTCATGAACTCCTATATCGAGAAGAACAAGCGGAAACCCACATATCGCACCATCATGTATCCCATGGGATTCACAGGCATGCTCGTGTTCAAGGAAGCCGTGGAACGAATCGTTGACAAACAGGGTTGGAGCAAAGTGGACGGACCCAGCATCAAAGCGGAACTCGAAAAGATGACCGACTTCAACGCAAACGACATAGCGGTGTTTTCTTACACAGCGGCTCGCCATTCTCCTCTGAAGGCTCGCGTCTTCCAGGTGAAGGGCGGAAAATGGGTGCCGGTCTCCGAACTGAAAGATTGCCCGGATCTCAGGCCCGCAAAATTTAAATAAGTTGATTCATGAGTCACCAAAGCGTTCGGACTTCGGTCCGAACGCCGGTGCCGCATGCAAGATGGTCCAATCTCTTGAGATTGGGCGAACGTACTATTGTCATTGCCTATTTATCAGAACTCGAAAATTCTCCTTTTCAAGGAGTTCATTCATTCATGCTCGTATTAAGCAACATAGAGGTCATGTACTCAAATGTCATTCTTGTCCTGAAAGGCGTTTCCCTTGAAGTGCGCCCCGGTCAAATAGTGGTCTTACTGGGAGCCAACGGGGCAGGAAAGACAACGACTCTGAAGGCGGTCTCCGGACTGCTCTATACGGAAACCGGCCAGGTGACGGATGGGGACATCACTTTTCAGGGCAAGTCAATTAAGGCCGTGAGTCCGCATCGCATTGTCCGTCAGGGACTGATCCAAGTGCAAGAGGGTCGCCGAATCTTCAAGCACTTCACGGTGGAAGAGGAATTGAAAGTGGGTGCTTACGTGGCGGGAAGCCGAGCTGAAGTAAAAACTGACCTGGAAAAGATCTACAACTATTTTCCGAGATTGGCCAGTCTTAGACGCAGGACGTGCGGTTTGCTCTCAGGCGGTGAACAGCAGATGCTCGTCATCGGAAGAGCCCTGATTACGCAACCAAAGCTCATCATGCTCGACGAACCTTCCTTGGGTTTGAGCCCACTGATGGTGGAAGAAATTTTCTCCATCATCAAAACCATCAATCAGGATGAAAAGACCTCGATGCTCCTGGTAGAGCAGAATGCCATGCTTTCCTTGAGCATAGGAGACTACGGATACGTAATGGAAAACGGCCGGGTCGTTATGGACGGCCCCGCAAGGCAACTCATAGACAACGAGGACATCAAAGAATTCTATCTCGGTCTGTCTCAGGTGGGACAGCGCAAGAGCTATCGAGACATCAAACACTATAAGAGACGCAAACGATGGCTCGCGTAGGCCTGAATTATCTGTCGTCCCAGACAGATAAGGACAAAAACTGTTGAAGGGTTGCACATGGATTTCAAGGACAAGGTCGTAGTTGTAACAGGATCAGCCCAAGGCATCGGCCAAGAGGCGGCAAAGGCGTTTGGTCTTGAGGGTGCATCAGTCGTCATCAATGATGTCAACGAAACAAAACTTAAAGAAACTGCCGGTGATCTCAAAGGCCTTGAAATAAAGTGCCTGCCGGTGGTAGCAGACACGTCGGATCACGTACAGGTCAAGGCGATGTTCGATCAAGTAGTCCAGGAGTTTGGACGAGTCGATGTTCTCGTCAACAATGCGGGGATAACCCGTGACGCCTTGCTGCATAAGATGACCCCGGAACAATGGAAAATGGTAATCGATGTCAACTTGACGGGAGTGTTCTACTGTTTGCAGGCAGCTGCGAACATCATGCGTCAAGTGGGCCGTGGGTCGATAGTAAACATATCATCGGCCTCACGTTTCGGGAATGTAGGCCAAGCCAACTATTCCGCATCAAAGGCCGGCGTTGTAGGCCTCACGAGAACCGCTGCAAGAGAACTGGCCAGAAGTAACGTCCGAGTTAACGCGATCTCTCCCGGTCCTATTGACACGGAAATGCTCCGGGCAGTACCTGAAAAGGCCCTTGAAAAGCTCTTGTCTTTTATACCCCTTGGTCGGGCAGGAACGGTGAACGAACTCTGCGAACTTATCCTTTTCCTCGGTTCCGCCAGATCGTCCTACATAACAGGTCAGGTCATCAACTGTGACGGGGGATGGTTCATGAGCTGATTCCCGGCCCATCCACACTCCTCATTATGGCAACCGACATAATGTATGCGTCAAGAGGAGTTGATCTGAGTCCCGTTTGGTGACTCCGCGACAGGAGGTATTCATTGGCCGACACCGGCATGATCGGAACGAAATTCAACTTCATATGGACGGTTGAGCGTGGCAAGATTGCCGAACTCGTTGCAGCTATTGGAGACACCAATCCTATATACAGTGACCCAGTCAGGGCCAAGGGCGAGGGGTATCCCGACATCGTTGCCCCGCCCACCTTCTCCACGGTGGCCGTGCTCTGGACCGGCGTCCTTTTCAAGGCCTTTGAGGAACTCAAAATACCCCTGGACCGAATCCTCCATGCTGAGCAATCCTATGAATACTATGAGCCCATCATAGTCAACGACACGCTCCTCGGAGTCATGGAAGTGAAGTCAATCACTGAGCGGCAAGGCAAATCGGGATCCATGCAT
>JAUPKT010000335.1 GCA_030837305.1 Thermodesulfobacteriota bacterium | reverse complement strand
GCATCACGTATAAGCTGTCAGGGGGTGAGAAGAGGCTGGTATCGCTTGCCACGGTGTTGGCCATGGAACCGGAGTTTCTCATACTGGATGAACCCACTACGGGTCTGGACGAAACCACGGTCAATCGATTGGTGAAAATATTGAACGGCTCACCTTTAGGATACCTGATCATTTCTCACGATGGAGATTTCGTGAGACGCACTGCAACCGGTTTGCTTCGGATGAGAGAGGGGAGAATCGAGCCTGAAGATGGGGATTCGTTGTTTCTCTGAACAGCGACTAATAACCTGAGGTGCATCCCGGGAGTATGGACCAGCCGGAATCACCACCCTGACTGTTTCCGCCTCCCGTGCCTGAGGCGCCGACGGGAACGGGATCCCTTCCCCCTGACATGCGAAGCATCCAGCCTCGAACGCCCTGCTCGGTCCCTTGAGAGGTGCTCGAGGTAACAGTCCCATTACTATTAGTCATTTTAACGCCACATTTTGCAGTGGGTCCGGGAAAGCCATATTTCCCTGAAGTATCAGCCAAGACCGCGTCCACGGCAGTGCTCACATCAGCATCGCTGGTGGAAACGATCGTGTTGGAGTTCATTAAATCATCGGTAAGCTTCTTGTGAACTGCCGCCTTCAAGTTGTAAAGATCGGTCAGTGCCGCTTGATCACACGAAGTTTTCTTATAATTGCTGTAATAAGGAACGGCTATGGCCACCAGAATGCCGATGATCGCAATGGCAACCATCAATTCAGTCAGTGTGAAGCCTCTCTTTTCTTGAAGAAAACGCACCTCGACTCCGTGTGGTCGGTTGTTCCTGTCAAAAAGTCATGCCCTACGGTGAGTTGATCTGATTGCTCCGGCTTTCACGGCACCCGGTTAGAGTAACACGCCAATGACAATCCAATATTGACTACTCACACAGAAAATCGAGAGGGATGACTCGCGAAAGAGCAGCAAAGCTCACATTCTCTTAACCATCACAAATAATACCATTTATCCATGGGATTCAGCAAGCAAAAAAGGAATGCATCAAGCATACTTAATAGCTACATCCAAGACGCAAAGTGTCTTAAAAATAAAAAACGATAGCTCACCGTATTGTATGAACTTGTAGTTTAGGGTTTAATCACATCGGGGCCGGCAGTGAAGTGTCTTACCACTCGATCGTAGGTCCCACTTCGTCTTGAAGTGCGCACACCAGAGTGCCCCGGCGTGCGAGGAAAGACTTAAGGGAGGAAGATGCCGATTTCATAGCCAGATCGATCTTGTTATTCGTCTTGGATACATGAGCGAGGATTACTGATTGGAGTTCATCGGAAACAATGCGCTGAAGAATTTTGCCGGTGTCTTCATTCGATAGATGCCCCAGTCGTCCGCGGACTCTTTGTTTGAGTTCCCACGGGTATGGGCCGTCCCGCAACATCTTTGGATCGTGATTGCTCTCCAGCACTACTACCTGGAGCCCCTGGAGCACCGTGGTTACAAGACTGGTGACTGAGCCCAAATCAGTTGCTATGCCGACACCGGCAGGCCCCATAGAAATTCGGAATCCCACCGGCGCCGCACTGTCATGAGGCACTGAAAATGGATGTACACGAAATGACGACACCTGAAACACTTTGCCGGTCTCGAACAAGTTAAGGCTATGAATTTCCCCCACCATGCACTTGATTTCATCCCAGGTCCCCTGATTCATAAACAAAGGGAGCTTGTATTTTCTGGACAACACTCCCACACCCTTCACGTGGTCGGCGTGCCCGTGGGAGACAAGGATACCAAAGAGCGACGCGGGATCTACCCCAACTTGGCCAAGACGTGCGGTGATCTGTTTTGCGGAGAGCCCTGCATCAACCAGCACTGATGATCCGTTTCCCTGCACGAGAAATGAATTTCCCGCACTGCCGCTGGCCAAAGGCGTAATCCTCATCAAAATCCAACCTTTGCTACAAGAGATGCTCTATTGGGCCAGAACAGTATCCTCGGTCCAATCTTGTGTCAAGACAATTTCCTCCCGCGAAATCTACACCATCGACCTTCCACTCCTGAGGAAATCGCGAAGATCCTACCTTCATTCCAGCCCCAAGAACTTGCCTATTATAATGCCCCCCAAAACAGCACAGATGATCCATGCCTGAATCAGGGGGCCCAGTTTGGAAGGAGGAGCGCTCAGCATTTCCCGCGTCCCTTGGGCAATTTTGTCCTGGGGAACATTTTCGAGAAGGTTCTGTCCTAACTCCACGAACGGAGAGATGGTATTGGTGATGAGCGTGGGCCTGCCTTCTTCGGTCTGCAAGATAATGTACAACTTGTTCCGAGCTTGTATGGCGTCCAGCGAAGTGACATCAGACCAGCGCATGTGAACGGATCGCAACAACTTTCGAACGGTGATACCTTGAGAATCAAGTGAAATCTTCCGTACCAAGATTTCCAGCCCAAGATAATAAAAGGGCAAGAGCAACACCACCATGAGAAGGCCTCTCTCCGATGCGCCCTCGAGGACAATCAGCCATGCACCTAATACCATTGATATCGCCACAGGTGGGACCATTCTGCGATCAACCCCATACTCGGACATCGTCATATTTTTATGCCTTTCCGCCATATCTTCACTTGTTACGCAAAAAAACGTATGATAACATTCATCTTTTGAAGGCTGAGGTTTTTTTTACATTAGACTCAAAAATTTCTCGGGAGGATCTCCCATGTCCATAAAAGGTCGCATTCGGTCTAGTCTCATCATTGTCTCCGTGGCAAGTATTGTCTTCGTCGCAGGCTCACTCCTGTGGGCTCAGGGAACCGGCAAGTCGCCTGACTATAAGGAAATCGGCCTCTTTCGCCGGGTTATGGGCATTGTTCAAAAAAACTACGTCAAAGACGTCAATGACAAGGAACTGGTTCAAGGGGCAATCAATGGCATGTTGCAATCCCTCG
>JAUPKT010000334.1 GCA_030837305.1 Thermodesulfobacteriota bacterium | reverse complement strand
TCAGTATGATGCACAGTGTAGTCCTCTTTTGTACGAACCTGAATGTGTCAACAAGCTTTATCTCTGAGTCCAAGTCTATGTCATCGGTTTTCTCAAGAAATTCATGAGGATCAGACGCCGATTGACCGGACATGTGTTCTTCAAACTCCATGAGATCGAACTCAAATTCCTGATCGACGAAATACAAGCCGTCCACACAGCTTATCCTCACTCTCTTCGATGGAGGAAGAACTTCAGATAGAAGACGAAATACCCTCTCCGCCGCTTTAGTGAGATGGAGTGCCTCAACTTCACCGAGCCCCATCGCTGTTGACGCGTGTGACGCGAATGAGGCAACGAGCGGCAGAAATACTTTGTCGGCTCTTACCTCCAGTTTCACCCGAATCTTTTTTCTCGGAGAGAAGGTATTCATCTGGGACATTCCGAACCGTCCTTTATGAGGAAGACTTCAGTCGTTGATGAAATGGGTTGGCGTCCTTGGGCATGGTCTTTTTTCTGTATATTGACAACGACATCCCTCCTCTTATTATCGTCAAGGTAGCCAATGCCAAAGATACTGTCAATTATTTCGATGAAATGGCCGAGAGAGAATTCATGAATCATCAGTTCATTGATTAACGAGACCTGGGCATCCGTCAAAGAAAGAAGCTCCACTTAACACACAACCTCATTCATGCTAGATTCGAGCGAGTGAGCTATGGTCATTGATGATTGATCATTATCGGAGCGGCTGAATATCTCGGAGGCATAGCATGACGGATGCAAAGAATGAAGTTCTCGAATCGACACAGTCTACGGATTTGGAGAAGTTAGATGATATGATAAGCCGGGAACAATCTTTCAAGAAGAAGCTGGACTCCCTTGTCCAAATTGATGACAGCGAACTTCCGCAAAGCATCAAGGATGAATTTCGTGAGAAATAGCTGAAAGGGTGGACCCGGTAGAGCCGGATCTCATTCCGGTCCTCTTGTTCAGGATTCAGAACGGCATGAGTTCCAGATTTCTTAAAAGGTTGGGAACTTCACTTTTTGATTGAAGCCTGATTTCAATGGTACAGCCGGGATCTTCGAACGCTTGTTGCGGTTTTATCGATACGTTCTCGGGCAACGGCTGACGTCTCAGCCACTCCTGAAATTCTAATTCATCCTGGTATAGCTCCGGACACCTCATACGCTTTAGCCAAGATCGCAGCATATCAATCTTTTCATGAGGGGAGCTGTCATTGCTCTCTATTATCCCCGCTATTCCAGAGCCTTGGACAATCTCATCGATACCGCATCCCTTGGTGACCGAGAGGTCAAAAAGGCCGGCAATCAATTCGTGGGCCTTGTTGACATTGGGTTTCAGTTCGTCAAGCAACCGCACGCAAACTTTCTGATCTAGCCCGCTGATTCTTGCAATGGTAAGGGCCGTTTTTTCCTTCAATCTTCCTGCGGCAAGGAGAGAGCTGATCTCACGGTCGAGTTGGGCGAGGAGCTTTAGTTCTTCAATTCTCGGCCCCCACGGGGTAATCCCCAAGACCGACAGGAAACGAGATGCGACGTCGGTGCGAGGAAACACCTCCAGTAGCCGGGCTACGACGAAGGCTTTCGAAGGCAATTCAAGTTCTCGATGACCGATATTGTCCCAGAATGCCAGTTCATAGCACTCGGCCTCTGATATGTCACGGGGCAAGATGCTCACAGGCATCTCAGTCATGCCTAGTCCTCGAGCGGCTTTCAGCCTTCTCCGCCCCAAAAGCGGGATGAGGCGTCCGTTCAAACGCTCCTGCATCACCGGCTTACAAAGAACGCCGACTCTCTCAATGGATCGCATCAACGGTTCAAGAGAGGAGTAGCACGGCACATGGTATGTCTCGTCATCCAGGTCACAATTCTCTAGACCCACCACCATATTTCTCGTATGAGAGAGCCAATTCTTCATATTTCCATGCCTCCTCGATTTTGCCTCTTTTTCTCAATCCTCCTGCAACAATCCCGCACTTCTTGGTCAGCTCTCTTACCGCTGCATCTCGAAGATCTCGAGATAAACGCGGATCCTTCAGGATCTTCTGAATTGCCGCTATGCGAAAACGATCTATCGCTGGAATGGCGAGCGAAAGTTGATCGTCTCTTCCACCATGTTTGATTACAAGGCGTTGGGGAATGAAATCCACTTCATGAAATGCGGTAATGCGAAGCCAAAGATCGTAATCTTCCGCAGCCGGGAATGTTTCGTCAAACACCCCGACTTTGTCCAGCAGGGCTCGAGAGACAACGACAGACGACGGGCTGATAAGACATCTTTCCAAGGCTCTCTCGAAAAATCTGCCGCCCTGCTTTCTATGGATATCTCTCGGATGGACCTCGCGAGCGTCTCGCATCCAAATTTCATCAGTGTGGCAGACAAAATCAGGGTTCCCAGGGTCAAAAAGACGGACCTGAACCGCCAGCTTCTCGGGCAGCCATTGGTCATCGGAGTCTAAAAACGCCAACAACGCGCCGTTGCTTTGAAAGATTCCCAGGTTGCGAGCGGAAGAAACCCCTTTATGCCCTTGAGTCAATACCCTTACTGCGCTACCATATTTCTCTAACACTTGCAGAGTACTGTCAGTGGAGCCGTCATCCACGACAATGATTTCAAGGTCCTGGAAGTCTTGCCCCAGGACCGATTCCAATGCCCTGCCGACAACGTCGGCCCTATTGTACGTCGGTATTACAACGCTTGTGAGAGGCAATGTGGGTGCTCTTTTCTCCTGATGCTCTTCCCGTCTCGAAAGGATCCAAGAAGATTACTACACCTAATATTTTTTTCGTCAGATTTGCACCTTCAATTTCGAATTATTCAATTAGAGGAGGAATCGTCTTTCAGAAAGGAAAGGACCATGAAATTATTGAAGAGGACATTAGTGGGCTTCTTCCTTGTGATGGCCTTGGGATGGTTATCAGGGAACAACGCTCATGCCTGGTGGCTGTCCTTCCCTGGCGGGGTTGTGGAATTGGGCGCTGGTCGAGGTGCGGTTTGTTTTCCCTACGGCAGTGTCAAATGGGGCCCTCACGGCGGAATTGTCTTATATCCTGGGGGAGGGGTCCAATGGGGACATCCGACACATGGGCATCGAGGGTACGACCCTTATACCCATCGGCAACATCATTGGTAGAGAACACAGTACAGTTATAATACTTATTGCTTTGATACCCCGGAGATTTCCGAGGGTATCACTCTCACTATGCTCCGGAGACCGATACTCTCTCTTTCTCCTCCCCTTCATTGAGGAGCCTATCATAATGGTCCTGAATCTTCCGGCATTTCTCGTCCTTAATTGTCTGCCACGAACAAAACGCAGCGGTCCGAATCCCCCCTGACTCCACATCCTCATACGCAAAGACAGCCGGACAATCATGCAACCGTGCATCTTCCAGGCCTCCCTGGTCCTCGTACGGTATGGTGATGAGTGTCAGCATGTTCTTGCACCTCGTCCTATTGGCAAGGATACGGTCTATCTTTACACCCCTGGCCATGTCTACCAGGGCCAGGGCGATGGGCCAAGGGGATCCGTTCCCAAAGATCTTGGACACATGCAAAGCGCCGCCTAACACCCCGATTGTGCTGATAATCGCCCTGATATCAAAGAAAAAACGTCTAATACCTCGAGACGGCAACAGGTTAGCCCTCGAAGCAAGACCTTTGTCTAATTTCCGCAGTCGAACGAGAAGCTCTGAGAGCGGAACATGCAGATATGCGGATATTGGGTTGTAGCTCGTTCCATCAGACACAAGCAATGTAGCACTCTCGCAATTCGGGTGAGAGCCTCCCAATGTCTGACGCCCAAAGAACTTCGAGAGCACTTGAAAATTCATCATCCCGGTCGGTACAAACTCAACTTCAGGTATGAGTTTCTGAAATATTCTCTCGACGCATTCGGTCGTTGTCGGATCGAGATTGACCTCTCCGTCCCAACATGGGGTGAGGGGCACAAAACCCCAGACCGACACATGATCGCTAAATTGATGTATGAACTCCAACACGTTCTTCATATCCCCGTCGTTAACACCGTTAGCCACCGTAGTAATGACCGCCAGTTTGTTAACGCCGCATTCGATCACGTTCTCGAAGGCTTTCTTCTTTGCCGCAAGGGAATTGTCACCTCTCAATACTTGGTAAATCTCTCGTTTGGTTCCGTCAAACCCGAAATTGACCTGAATCCCGAGGGCACAGAGTTCTCTGCAGTATTCCTTGTCCGCCAATTTCAGACCGTTGGTGAAGACCTGCACCTGGAATCCATAATCTTTTGCCATCTGTACAATCGAGATAAAATCCCGATGCACGGTCGGCTCACCCCCAAAGAAGCACATGTTTGGACGCGGGTCTTGATTCTGAAAGTGCTTAAAAATCTTTTCGAAATATTCTATTGGAGGATGATAGGAAAAACCCATGGCATCGACATAGGCAAGACAGATGGGACAATGCTGGTTGCATAAGTTGGTTACATCGATGGCAACGGTGTTGGGTTTCTTGTGAAGCTGGTGGTCGCACGCCTTGCAGTTCAGATCGCAACCGGAAATTGCCGGGTCCTTGTATTCGATAATGTCTCTCTTCCATCTCCATTTGCGGGCATCTTTTGTTACAAGGGACGCGGTCCTCCCACAATCTTTGCAGAATTTTACAAGATAAACCTGATTGTTTCTGATTTCGTAACATGCATCAGTGGGCAGACCACACTTCTCGCAAAGTCCTAGTTTCATGATGCAGCTCCTCCTGGCAATTCCAAATTGCAAGATGGAAACGGGAATGGTGAAACATTTGAGTATTCCCGATCATCCAGCTGAAATCTTTTATGAAAAAAGCGGAATTTTCGAGGGGAGCCTTATCACAGATATTTTTGTTGTCAAGAAAAATTTGGTGTGTGAGAATGACAAATTTAGCCAAAGGATCATTGAGACCTCTTTTGATGCCTGAAAGATCTTCCATACTCCTGCTTGCGGGCGAGGCATCCGGCGACTACCACGCCGCCGAGATGGTTCGCCATCTCAAGACGCTAGATCCCTCAATAGAAATTTGCGGGATAGGTGGGGATGCGTTGGCTTCCGCCGGTATGGAACTTCTTTCCCATTACCGAGATGTCAATACCATAGGTTTAAGTGAGGGCTTGGGAAAAGTTCGTAACATAGCCGCTGCGTACATGCGAATGAAAAGCGAACTCAGATCCCGTCGTCATCAGCTATTCATCCCCGTTGATTTTCCCGATGTGAATCTCAGACTGTGCCGCATAGCCAACAAATATGGCATTCCCGTGTGTTACTTCATAAGTCCTCAGATCTGGGCGTGGAGAAAGGGACGCATCAAGAAAATTCTCCAGCGAGTGGATCGCATGATGACCATATTTCCATTCGAGGAGGAGTTGTACAAATCGGCGGGTCTGAAAGCTGACTTTGTAGGACACACTATGGTGCGTGACATCCCTGCGGTCGTCGACCAACTTGAACTCAGGAGACAATTGGCCCTCGTTCCTCACAGACCGGTCATCACATTGGTGCCG
>JAUPKT010000333.1 GCA_030837305.1 Thermodesulfobacteriota bacterium | reverse complement strand
TGATTATGGTTAGGCCCAGAGACAGCGTCACCAGCACCGACGCATTCACCAGGCCTAAGAATATCTGTTGCAGCCATACCACGCCGGGAATGCCTGCAACAGCGGCAAACCATGCAATGATGGCACCCCATGAAAGTAGAAAACTCGATTCGATTTCAAACATCGCAACGTCTTTCCGTTGATGGCAGGAAACTCTTTGGCCGACCCTGTTCGTCTTGGCCCGAGTGCCCCGCGGCCTTTGGCCGGGGGCTTTATTTCGGGCGGTGAAACTGTACGTTTCCGGTGCCTTACACGCGATTGCCCAGACCCTTCTCCTCGCAGGTCGTAGCAAGCTCCTCACTGACTCCCCCGGAACCCACCAGGTTGAAGAAATCAAAGTCACCCTTCATGTCTTTCGCGGCCTTGCCCTTTGCCATGAAGAATTCCTGTATGGCCAGATGATCACAAGCCCGAATGTAAACTTCACTCTTGAGATACTGGAACCTCCGTCCCTCGAGCGCCTTGGCAACTTTGAAAGGATCCATGGACTTAATCTCGTTCACGACATCCCTGTAAAGTATCGGGCCTTCGTATGTGATCTGGCCATAGGCCGCCGGCATGCGGTTGCACTTGGCAAAGAACCTTTCGTTGAAGCTCTTTGCTTTAGGGTATTTTTCCTGAAGCTCCCAGTACCACGGCATGCCTGCGTACAGGTCTGCAAAGGCGCCTTTGCCCGCAGCGTGTGCCCAAGGGATGTCGGTCACGCCGAATATGCAGGGCATCTTGCTGGCCATGCCGAACTCAGCGAACTGTTTGATCTGGCTTATCTGGCCAGATCCCCATGTAACAGTGAATAGCACATCGGGTTTCTTGGCAAGGACTTGGGGAATAAATGTTGAATAGTCCTTACAGGGAAACGGCGCCCATGTCTCTCCTGTCCACTCCTTCCCTGTCTTTTCCGCCCATTTTTTAAAGCCAGGCATCCACATGCGTGGCCAGGAGTAGTTGTCGGCGAGCAGGTGCCATCTCTTGCCTGGCAGATTCTCAGCCACCCATTTTCCCTGAGAAGCTCCAGCGTAGTAAGGGCTAACATTGAGGTCAAAAGCAAATTCGTTGAAACTGTCTTTTACGGTATTGTCGACAAAGTTATGAGGATAAATAAAGAAATTCTTCTTGTTTCGTTTGGACACTTCACTGACCGCGAGTTCTTCCCAGCCAGTACATGTTCCTCCCAGGAAATCCACCTTGTCATTCTCGCAGAGCTCCTCCGCCTTTCTTCGGGCGATAGGGGCTGTTCCCTCAGTGTCGCGAATTATCAGTTCAACCTGGCGCCCGAGAATGCCGCCGTTCTTGTTGATCTCCTCGATGGAGATCTCGCTGGCAATCTTCTGGTCTCCAGCCAACTCCGCCATCACTCCGCTGAGCGGAAGGACACAGCCGTACTTTACGGGCGTTTCCCCCAGGGCATACTTCAGAAATGCCGGCCCGGTCGTTATTGTAGCGCCCAAACCCACCGCCAATGTTGTCTTCATGAAATCTCTTCGGTTCATTTTCTGCATGATCTTGCCTCCTCCATAAATGAGTTTGCGTTGATGGACTCACTTCAGATGAGTGCGGGAAAGAAAACATCATAGATAATCAGTTCCTCACTGATATCGGTTATCTTGTGCCTTGTCCCCCGTGGCACCTTCACTATGACTCCCGGCTCGAGGGAAAACTCACCGGTTTCCTCCACCCACATCATCGCCTTTCCTTTCAAAGGATATAGAATGTCATCCTGTTCCGCATGGATGTGCTCCGGCACCTCCTTGCCTACAGGAACTCGGACAAGCATGCAGGTTATATCTAATCCGTGCTCATCCCTGGAAATTATCGGTTTGATCTTCACCCCAGCCGCCGTAGGGTGGGGAATCCATGAGATACTTTCCACTGAACGATAAGCTTTCAATTTGAAACTCCTCGTGCCTTCTTGCTTCTAGTAAGGATAAGGCTTGCCCGAGCGGAGTCGTATACCATCTCTAATCACGATGGTTTTTCCTTGGTCACATAGCCCTGTCCGTCCGGTCTCGGGGCGGGGGCCTTGCCGTCGCCACCTGGAAGAATCGGTATCATGCAAAGCATCCTCATGGGAGAACCACCCGCGTTTTTCATCTGGTGCGGTTCATCAGAGGCGACAAACAGTGTGTCTCCCTCACGGAGTTTTATCTCTTTGCCTTCGGCGTCCACAGCAACTGCCTCGCCTTCGAGTATGAAAAATTCATGTTCTTCCAGGTGCGCGTGATACGATGTATAGCCATAGGGCTCAAACTCCATAAGCCGCATTGCAAAATGTTCACACCCATCCGCCTTGGTCCAGATGAAACGCTGGTTCATGCCCTTGAATCCTTCCTTGTCACTCATAATTCCTTCCACTTTGTCCCAGTGTTTTTTTTTCACTTTGTCCTCCTGGTAAGGTTCAATATCGACTTTGAACTGCAGCAGCCACGAGCGCTTTGAGATTCTCCGTGGGGGCATTGTTGGGAATAAGGCAGCCCGAGGCCAAGATAAAGGCCCCGGCACTACCGGCTTTTTCAATGGCCTCCATGGATTCGGCCATGACCCTGTCCACTGTTCCTGAAAGCAGTGTTCCCGTGGGATTCACGTTTCCGATCACGCAAACGTTGGGGCCGAGAATCTCGCGAGCCTTTTGAAGATCGTTTTTTTCGTCCAGGCTCACGCCATGCATTCCAATTTTCTTAATGGTGTCCATGCGGTCCCCGAAGTCGCCGCACAGATGAAGAAAGACTTTGGCTCCGGTCCTTCTCAGGGTTTCCGTAAGCCTCGTAAAATACGGCTCCACTTCATCCGCCATCTTCTTGGACATCATGTCTTTGGGCATGAAAGGCTCCGCAATCATGATAAGATCCGCTCCCGCGTCCACCAGCGCGGCACCGTAGAGTATGAGGCTGTCCGTGGAAATCTTCAGGAGCTGCTGGCACTTCTTCTCAGCTCTGATCATGTCCTTAAGCAGATTCTCCGGGCCTCTCAGCATGGCGGCATGGCGAAAGGGTCCCTGAACATAGGCAACAACCGGGACCTCGTTGCGCACCAGGGCCTTGAGCTGGTGAACGACCTCGAGCAGCTGGGGGAGTCTGCCATCCCTGTGTGGATTGAGAAGTCTGAGCTTGTCCAGGTCTTTTTCCAGGTCGTTGACTGCGAACTGGGCCACCGATGGGGGGGAGACCTCCTGAATCTTCAGCACAGAGCCCATGGCCTCAGATTCAGCGTGCACCCCCATCAGATCCCATATGATGTCCGCGCCCAGGTCCCGCAGGGCCCTGTATTGTGCGTGGACGTATTTGCAGGGGTTATCCAGTATTTCGGCAAATGTGAACCCCGAGTGTCTTATGCCCCAGTCTCTCAGAAAAGGAATGACCGGCACCCTGTCCGGCGTGCCACCTTCAAGGGCGATCATGACCCTCTCATAAGATGTCATTTCTTTCATCTTTTCTCTGCTCTTCCCTATTAAAACGTTTCCTCAGCCTTACGAACGGCCCTACCATCACATGCAACCCTGTGTGATCGATCTTCTTCATGTGCCAATGACACGTCCGGTTTCATGCCATGAATCCTTCGGTTATGGCATTCAGCCCCCTTTCAGCACACTGGGCTTGCTTATTAGGACAGCTCGATATTTGCCAGGAGTTTTTTCTTGCCATCTTCCTGGTGGGATCGAATCGCCTCCTTTGCCTTTTCATAATCGCCCTGAATTAGCGGCTCGAGTATGGCTGAGTGCGGTTCCACGCAGCAGTTGCCACCGTGACGAATGGTGTATGCCATCCTCTGATAGCGGCGTGTATATGTGAGCATGACGTCATAGAGGGCGAGCAGTTTTCGGTTCTCTGTGAGCTCGATAAGGCGCCTGTGAAAGACGAGACATGACTCCGGGCCCAAGTTAGCTGCCTGCCCGCATATGTCGATTTCTCTGAGCCCATTCAGGATCTCCGGATGATTTTCGATGTTTTTCCTGAGTAGGTCCACACCAAACATTTCTAGAAATGTTCTCATCTCGAATACTTCTTCAAGGTCCTTTCTGGAGACCCTGCTGACCCAACTACCCCTGCAGGGACGGGAGATGATCAGGCCTTCTGATTCAAGAATCCTCAATGCCTCCCTGACCGGAATGCTGCTTACCCCGAGTCTTTCCGTTATCTCATTGTTGCGGATTTTCTCCCCCGGCTTGAGATCGCCTGCGACAATTGATTCGCGTAGATAGTCTGCAACCGTTTCAACAACGGATTTGGGTTTGCTATAAGGGACCTTTTCCTGGTCCATGAGCGCCACTTTCGGAGTCTGATTTCTCGCTGCAATGTTTTCTTGTGGGATCATAATCAATTTGGCAATATTTCTTTGTCTTGTTGTTGCATTGTGAATCTATGATTGCAAACGCTTTATTCCAGAAAGTTGTCTGGCTAAGTTAATAAGCTAAAATCCATTTATACAAGAAATGTGCAATTCTGCTGGTGTCCAGCCTCAGCACCTGAAAGATCGCGGGCTTTCCGGGTAGAATGCCTACACATGCTCTTCTTCATAGACGTTAGCTATACAGCACAAAAATTCCGTATCCTCGTTTTCGCTTGGGTTTATCATGCTGTGTGGTTCCATGCTCGGGATAAAAATAAAATCATGGGGCCCCACCAATCGTTCTTCTACCTTTTGATCGGTCTCCTCATCATGACGATAAACGGCGGACACTCCTTTTAAAATAAACATAGTCTGGACGTAAAAATGTTTGTGTATGGGGATTTCGCCCTTGGGCCCTATCCTGAAGTACCTTAGTCCATAGTCGGGGGAGTCACTATCAGGTCCCGCCTGAGAAAGCCACTTTATCCATACGTCTTTCACCGTCATGTTTTTCCCTTTATATGGAAATGTCTTGACCTTTTTTTCTGGCTTATCCTTGAGACTTTGAATTTCCATCTATCCTCCTATGAGAGAGATCATTAGATTTCGAACGGTTAAACCTGCCCTTTTTGCCGTAGCTCCATCTGAGACTGTTACCGTTTTGATATAATATATTATATATAATATTATCTTAACCAGACTGATTTCCATTTGTCAAGAAATTATTTTAGTATTTGTAACCCATTAGATTATATAGCTAAACTGAGCATATGCTGCGATAGAAATGTGAGTCAATCCTAAAAGGATGCACAAGGTGATAACGACGTTGCAAATGTATATTTCAACTCACATAGCAGCCTTTCGGTCTTACCGCGCGGCTCTTGCTTGAGCATCTCCGAGTCATTTGTTGCCGACCGGAACATGATCTAAATGTTATGGAACAAGCGAAGGTCCGCAACAAGGTGAGGGTAATCGTTGGCGGTGGGCCAATAGATGATCGGTTTGAAAAGGATGTGCGATCAGATGGAAAAGATGCCATTGAGGCGGTGTGGATTTACAGAGAATTGATCGCCAGAAGCTGAGCAGCGAATGTGGCAGCAGATTAGAAAGTGAAAAGCATCTTGGATGAATAAAGTCGGAAAAAGTATTTCAAACACGACAGCGCCCCTGGAAAGATTAACTTGGAAGACAGGTGACAAAAAGCAACCGCGCCATCAAGATAAGAAAGCGCCCATTTTCGCGATACCCGTGGTCTGAGTGGTTTTGCGATAACGATTCCGTCTATCAGCTATCTGGAATACTGACAAATCTTCTGGAAGTCTCAAAGAGTTCAGCGCACCAAAATGTTGATATATGCCTTACCTATTGCGAGTCTGGTTATGTTGTGAGAATCTAATTCCCTCGCATTCGAAACAACCCAATACCTCATCTTATTCCACCAAAAGCCAATATCATCAAGTAGTTGGCTGGGGTGAGATTGGGATAAAAGAAGGCATTCGCAATTCTTCCACCCAGAAAAAGCAAAACCCCACCTCTCTGTCGCGAGAAATGGGGTCTGGTATTTTTTCCACGGCAAGCCTCTGGTTAGGGTTGACTGTGCCAACTTGGCGAAAAACTAACACATTCTTTTTAAAAATGAAACCTCTTTTTGGGCGATAAGGATCTGGGGCATTGGGTGAGAATTGCGGACGGGCCAAGGGTGCGATCTATTATTCCCAGGAAGGGTGTTGCCGGAGCTTGAAGTTGAGAGAGTCGGGTAGCAGAGGCAGTGGCTTCGCCAAGACCTTTTTCAGCCACGCGAAAAAGGTACTCTTCGGAAGTGAGGGTTGTCAAGAATCGAGGAGGCCAAAAAGCCCGTTTTGGTCGTTGCGTGTTGGGTATTGCGTTGGGCATAAAAAAAGGCTTAGCGTGACGATCTCTCTAAGCCTTTGATTTTCTTGGCTCCCCGGGACGGACTCGAACCGCCGACCAAGTGGTTAACAGCCACCCGCTCTACCGACTGAGCTACCGAGGAACAATTTTGGTTTTTGCCGACCCAGTGGTTAATCCCGCCATCGGCGGGACTCTACCGATCCCGCATCCTGCGGGAATACCGAGGAATAGGGATCATCATCAACTGG
>JAUPKT010000332.1 GCA_030837305.1 Thermodesulfobacteriota bacterium | reverse complement strand
GCGGAGAGAGATCATTAAGCAAGGTAAACCATCAGACGAGAACAAGAGGCTCTTTATGGAATTGGTGGATTCGGAAATCCTGGACGCCCTCAAGCAGAACGACAAAGAAAAGATATTTGAGGTTCTCAAAGCAATACTTCCAGCAGATGTGAACACCGCGGCAGCTTTGGAAGAAACTCAGGAAACTCTGGAGTTGAGGTAGTACTGCTTGGACCTGGTATTCTTTCAAATAGCTTTGGTGTTTTATCTCGTGGCATCCATCGGCTATGTCGCATTCGTCTTAACCTCATCTCGAAAGACGGCCTGGTTTTCCGCTATCTTATGCATTTCGGGGCTCATCGTACAGGCACTTTCGTTTATTCATCGGGCCGTCGTCTATGGCTTTTTCCCCTTGGGAACCTACTTTGACGCGTTGTCCTTTTTCGCGTGGCTGATCGTCGCGTTATTCCTTGTCATCCAACACAAAATGTCGAGCCCCATTCTCGGATCAGTTGCTGCCCCAATGGCTGCTGGAATGATGTTGATAGGGGCGACTTTCTCATATCAGACGAAAGGTCCGGTCCTTCCGATTCTCCATAGTTGGTGGATGCCGATACACGTAACCTTCGCGCTTGCTGGAAACGCCGTATTCTCTCTCATGGCCATTGGAGGGCTGCTCTATATTTTCCAAGAATGGCTCATCAAGCGCAAACGAATTGGAAGATTGCACAGATTACTCCCCTCGCTTGAAACCTTAGACAGGCTCAATCGGCACGGGTTGCCCGTGGGGTTCAGCCTTCTCACCGTTGGAATTTTGTCTGGTGCTCTATGGGCCGATAGTGCTTGGGGGCAGTATTGGAGTTGGGACCCCAAGGAGACATGGAGCCTGATTACTTGGTTTGCCTACGCCGCAATGGTTCACCAGAGGATTGTATTGGGGTGGCGGGGGAAAAAGGCTGCCTGGTTAGCGCTCTTGGGTTTTACCCTGGTCATGTTTACTTTTCTAGGTGTCAGTTCCTTGCTTGGAGGCCATCACTCAGTCCTAGGGCCAGTAAAAGGGATGTAGCTCGATGAGTTTGGACATCGCACTCATAGGCCTAAACCACTGTACGGCACCCGTCGCTATCCGGGAAATGATAACCTTTCCCGGAAACGAAGATGGCGAACTTAGCCGAAAATTTCTCACAGAGGGAAAGGCTAGAGAAGCACTTATCATTTCTACTTGCAATCGATCGGAGGTTCTTCTCGTCGCTGAGAACATCTCGGACATGGTCGAAGGGGTAATAGCCCTGATAGGCCGGATTCACGGTATACAATCGTCCTCCTTCAGAGACTTTTTATACGTAAAGACAGGAGGAGATGCTGTTCAGCATGTATTCAGGGTTTCTTCCAGTCTCGACTCCATGGTTCTCGGCGAGCCTCAGATATTGGGTCAAGTGAAGGAAGGTTATCGCAGAGCGGGCTCGGCCATGGCCACAGGCCCCATTCTCAACCGGCTCATGCACAAGGCTTTTTTCACTGCGAAGAGGGTACGCAACGAAACAGGGATAGGTTTAACAGCAATCTCAGTTGCTTACGTTGCAGTTGAACTGGCAAGAAAGATTCTGGGGGATCTCCGAGACAAATCGGTTCACCTGATAGGAGCGGGTGATATGGCCGAACTTGCCGCTCGCCATCTCGTAGGTTGTGTTGAGAAGCCTCCCGTGGTCTTGAACAGAACCCTCGAAAACGCGTGTGTCCTCGCGGAGAGACTGAAAGGACAGGCTGACACCCTCTCTGCTTTGGATAACTATCTCGTCGAAGCCGACGTCGTCATAACGTCCACGGGAAGCTGCGAGGCACTCATTAGGAAAGACCAGATGGCGAAGATCATGAAACGGCGCCGATTTAGGCCTCTTTTCATAATAGACATCGCCATTCCTCGAGACGTGGATCCAACAGTCAACGAATTGGATGGCGTCTACCTCTACAATATCGATGATCTGCAAGCGGTTGCGGCTGAGAATCTTACCCAACGAAAACAGGAAGCGCTCCGGGCCGAAAAGATAGTGGCCGAAGAAACAAATAAATTCATCGATTGGACCTCATCCCTGAGCCTAACACCAACGGTCGTAGCGATAAGAAAGAGGTTGGAGGAAATAAGGACGACTGAATTAGCCCGATCGAACGGAAAATTGGCTGATCTTACCCCGGAACAGAGGGCGGCGGTGGAAATGATCACCCGAAGCATCATAAACAAGATAGCCCACTATCCTGTTTCGTTCTTGAAGAGAGCCAAGTCAAGAACAAGTCAGAGTCTATACCTGGACGTAGCACAAAGGCTATTCCAACTCGAAAGCATTCAAGAATGCGTAGAGAAAACGGATGAGCCTGAAGAGACTAATCATAATGAGGTTTAGAATTGGAACACGAGGCAGTGCTCTGGCAATGTGGCAGGCAAAGCACGTCGCCGCAAGACTGCAGGAAGAATTTCAAGACATAGACATCGAGTTGGTTGTCATCAAGACTCGGGGCGACAAAATTCTGGATACACCACTTGCAGTCATCGGAGGCAAAGGTCTTTTTACCAAGGAAATTGAAGATGAACTCTTGGCTGAGGGAATTGATCTGGCCGTTCATTCCTTGAAGGACTTGCCGACTGAACTCCCCTCCGGATTGTGCATAGCTGCCATATTGAAGAGAGAAGATCCCCGAGACGTCTTTGTAGCATCTGGAGCTCAGTCTTTAGATGACCTGAAACCAGGGGCACGTGTGGGAACATCGAGTTTGAGAAGACGCGCATTCTTACTGAACAAGTATCCCGCACTGGACATTGTTTCGATCAGAGGCAATGTTGACACAAGAATAAAAAAGATAGACTCGCTCAATATGGCCGGCGTCATCCTTGCAGCAGCCGGCCTGATACGTATGGGATACTCAAAAAAGATGAGTTTTATTGTCGACCCTGATGTGATGATTCCTGCGATAGGGCAGGGGGCTTTGGCAATAGAGGCAAGAGAAAGTGACAGTAACGTCCTGGAACGACTTTCTTTCCTAAATGATCCGTTCACGGAAACCTGTGTGAGCGTAGAACGAGCGTTTCTGGAACGTATGGGTGGGGGATGTCAGGTTCCCATGGCGGCTTATTGTGCCCCACTGGGCAGCGGTTTCCAGTTTACGGCCGCTGTCGTCCATCCTGACGGGAAACCCATGTTTCGTGAACAGTATGTGACGGATTCCATTAAGCCAGTCGATGGATCGCATATTGCCGATCTCCTTATTCACAAAGGGGCTTCACGGATACTAAGGGAAGTCCTGGGGAGGAATTGGCGTCCTGGGTCTGATGCTTCCTTGATAGAGACCATATAATGCGAAAACATAGTGCCGCAGTATTGATCCCAAATAGGGAAGGAACCTTTCACTGAGGTGTGCTTGAGAGAAAACATGGAGACAAAAGGTCGAGGGCAGAATTCATCAGGAATCGTATACCTGGTGGGGGCCGGTCCGGGAGATCCTGGATTGATAACAGTTAAGGCCTTAGAAAAGATCAAAATGGCTGATGTCATTATCTATGATTACCTTGCAGGGAAACAGTTTACGAACGCGGCGCGTCAAGATGCTGAAATCATCTATGTCGGCAAGACAGGCAGCAACCATACGCTGGAACAACCTGACATCAACAGCCTTATCGTCTCCAAGGCTCAAGACGGCAAGACGGTCGTGCGACTGAAGGGGGGCGATCCATACCTTTTTGGGAGAGGAGGAGAGGAGGCCGAGGAACTGGTAGCCGCAGGGATAAATTTTGAGGTAATCCCGGGTGTGACTTCGGGCATTGCAGCTCCAGCGTATGCCGGCATACCGGTTACACACAGAGAGTACTCATCCATGGTCACCTTTGTTACGGGCCACGAAGATCCCAGTAAAGAGGAATCGGCCTTGGATTGGCACTTACTGGCCCGCAGTCCGGGGACGCTGGTTTTCCTCATGGGCATCAAGAATCTCTCCAATATATCTCGAGCACTTATTCAGCACGGGATGAAACCTGAAACGCCGTCCGCAGTAGTAATGTGGGGTACCACTCCGGATCAGAAATCTGTTTTCTCCTCCCTGGAAAGTCTCCCCTTCGAAGCAACAAAGGCTGGGATTAAGGCCCCAGCAGTTGTAGTCGTGGGTCCGGTAGCTGCTTTGGGCAGGCAGCTTGCGTGGTTCGAAAATAAGGCACTGTTCGGTAAGAAAGTCATGATCACGAGGAGCAGAGAACAGTCTAGGAAGTTGGCCGAAAGAATTCTTGAATTGGGGGGGCAGCCCATCCTTTTCCCAACCATTTCCATAGTGGATGCTCTCGATTTCAAGCCGATCGATGACAGTATAAACCGAATACACGAGTACCAGTGGGTGGTCTTTACCTCAGTGAACGGTGTCGAGAAATTCTTGGAGAGGTTCCAGCTTATTGCACAGGATATAAGGGAAATGCGTGGTCCCAAGATCGCTGCCATAGGACCGGCTACGGCTGCGGCATTAAGACAACGGGGCCTGAAGGTGGATGTGACGGCGGAAGAATTCTTAGCGGAAGGATTGATCAAAGCATTTGATAAGATAGAGATTGCCGGAACCCGTTTTCTTATACCCCGCGCTGAAAAGGCTAGAGATATATTGCCGGAGAAGCTCGCTGCTGCCGGTGCATGGGTTGAGACTGTGGCGGCCTATAGGACAGAGAAACCCAAGGACAACGACGTCGAGAGCGTCGTACAATCTCTGACAGACGGCTTTGTGGACGCTATCACGTTCACGTCATCTTCAACAGTAGCTCACTTTGTAGAAATCATCGAGCGAAACAGGGCGACAGATCTCCTCTCGGGAGTGACGGTAGCGTCAATCGGGCCGATTACCTCAGCTACAGCGAGACATTTAGGAATTCAGGTCCACGTTGAGGCGGCACAGTATACAATAGAAGGGCTCGTTGCAGCGCTAGTCGGACATTTCGGAAGATGAAGAGATGCATCCTCCTTAACCAGAGCCCGGAATTCCCAGGGCACTTGGCAGCTCCAAGAACAATCATTGCAATTCCTGCAAGCGCCCAGATCTTGCTGAAGCAGCTTTGTTGAAAACTTCAAGCATCTTAAGATGGTTTTCCTGGAGTCCATATTCCAATGAAGTCTCCTTCGCGGATTGAGACGCCCTGTGGAGGAAGTCTCTGTCCAAGAACCTGAGCATGGCTTGGGCCAACGCCACAACGTCTTGCGGCGCATCGAGCACAAAGCCATTTTCACCTTGCTTGATCACTCCGCCGGCACCGTTAAATTTGGTGGTGATTACTGGATCTCCAGCGGCCATGGCTTCGAAAAGCACCAGGGAACACGCATCGTAAAAGGTTGGGAGTACAAGAACGTCACAGGCACTGAAATACATTTCGGGCTGTGTGGTGGGTCCCGTAAAGAAAACAGTGCTATCAAGTCCGAGATGCGCCACTTGACGTTTCACGTGATATGATGGTTCGCCTCCCACCACGACAATCCCGAAACGACCGGAACCTGCCTCTTGCCTCAAAACACTTGCGGCTCGGAGCAGGTATTGAATTCCCTTTTTCCGAAGATCATATGCCATAAACAAATAGAGGATTTCCTGCTGGAAGCCCATCTCGCGCCTTAATTGCGTCACCGTCTCGGCGTCGATGGAGAGAAACCTTGAGTGGTCCACTCCGTTGTAAACGAGGATGATTTCGTCCTCAGGCATGTGAAAATACCCCGACATGTCCTGCCTTACCATCTGGGATATGGCTATAATCAGAGGTGGATTCGTCATGCGAAATGCAGCCCCCTCTATCCATGCCCGAACGTGATATTTTGGAGCAGAGACTGCGGACATGAATTTGAGGGCCCTTACGACGGGATTCCCGATAGCGGCGATCTTCCTCCGGGTGCTGTAGTAATGCACCCCTCCGTGACTCTGATAAACGTTCATCCGGATGGTGTTCCCAAAACCCAGCACGACATCAAAATCCATGGAGTCCACCATCCTCCTGTGATGGAGGGCAAAACTGAGCATCTTTATGGAGGAGGGGACCAACTTCGGCAATCTGGGAATACAGTGGAATATTGCCCCAGCAGGCTGATTGTTCCAAGAATGTCCAAAAAGGTGTACTTCCCAGCCATGGTGAATCAAGGTTTGAGCCAGACCGACTGCGTAAGCCTCAACCCCTCCGGCGAACGGGCTGAAACGCTCAAGAGCCAGTGCTATCTTCATGAAGAGGTATCCCACAAAAAGAGCTATTCATGATCTGTCCGTTTTTTTCCGGAATCCATTAATTGCCGGCCTGCCTGCGAGGACTGATTCAATTCCCACGCCTTTGCATGCTTGAGAAACACATAAAACGAACTATTCACAGCTATAATGAGGCCTGGAATACCGTCCAAAAGGCCCCGTTTCCAGATCGCACACTCCAAAAACTTACCAATGGCGTGAAATAT
>JAUPKT010000002.1 GCA_030837305.1 Thermodesulfobacteriota bacterium | reverse complement strand
CAAGATATTACCCGGAAATGACTCGAAAGAGCGGGTTTGAGATCCGCAAGGTTTTGCAGGTACCTCTGAACACCAGGAAAAAGACAATTGGCGTTCTGATGGCCATGAACAAAATCGGAGGGGACTTTACCGATCAAGATGAGGCCTTGCTCAGTTCCATGGCCGGCACCATAGCCTTAGCCATTGACAATGCAACCGTCTACAAGAAACTCAAGAAATCCAAAGACGATCTGGAAATGGTCTATCGATCGAGTATGGCCCTGGGAAGCACCATGGACCTTGATCATCTGCTCTCTGTCGTGGTCACTGAACTCAGGACCACCATGGATTCTGAAGCTTCCGGAGTGCTCCTTCACGACGAAGCCAGAGGTGATCTGTATTGGCGCGAGGTTCAAGACGAAAAACAAGTGATACAGGGGAAAAGCTCAGAATTAAGAATTCCCTTGGAGAGGAGCATCAGCGGTCAAGTTTTTTACACCGGAGAACCGGCTCTGTTAAATGATCCGAACAGCGACCCAAACTTTTTCAGGCCATTTGAAGATCGATCTGGGTTCACAATCAGGAATGAGATAATCGTTCCGCTGAACACGAGAGAAAAAACCATCGGATGCCTCGTCGTAATCAACAAGCGAGAGGGACAGTTCACTGCGGATGACGTCCAAGTCCTGTCTTCCCTAGCTGGAGTCGTGGCCCTCGCTGTTGAGAATGCCACTTTCTTCGAAGAAATGCTCAAGTCGTATCGCGAGTTGGAGAATCTCAACCGTGTCAAAACCAAAATCCTGAACCACCTGTCACACGAGTTGAGAACTCCATTGGCAATCATCCGGGGAAGCCTCGCCACCATGCAGCGAAAACTCGATGAGCTGGGAATCAAAGAGTTCGAACGGGCCATTAACCGGATGAATAGGCACGTTCAGAGTCTGAATCGACTGGAATCCCAAGTTGAAAGCATTATGATGACAGGTTACTCCTGGGAAAAACGGTTTATAACGGGATTCCTCGAAGCTGCGCTTGATCTCATGGAGGTCCAGGCAGAACGAACACCGGAGATTGAGAAAGCAGCCTCGGTAATTCACAAGTGGCTTGAAAAGACTTTCCCTATCCGTCAAGATGAACTCGAACGAATCGACATGAAACAGTTTAGTGATTCACTGCTGGACTACATACATTCCAAGGCAGCCGAAGAGAACCGCAATGTCGGACTGCAAGTTGACATGCAAGAAGGCGCAGTGATGATCCCCGGCCACGTACTGCACGCAGTCATGGAAGGCTTGATTCGAAATGCCATCGAAGCCACACCGGATAAGGGTCTCGTGCAGATCACCGGTCAAGTCAGAGGGAAGCAGTATGTTTTTAAGGTGCTGGATAAAGGAATCGGCATCCCGGAAAAGGACAAGGAACTGATCTTTGAAGGCTTTTATCCGGTGCAGGAAACCGAGAACTACTCATCCCGTAGGCCCTATTCGTTCAATGCCGGTGGCAAGGGTATCGACCTCCTCAGAATTCGTATGTTTTCAGAACTCTACGGGTTTGAACTGAGTTTCAAGAGCCAAAGATGCCCGTATCTGGTTGATACTGGAGAGGACTTGCCGGGTAACATCGGATACTGCGATCACTGTTCGAGTCCGGACGACTGCGAAAAAAACGGAGGCTCTGAATTTGTGGTAAGATTCTCCCTGGCCGAGGCAGACGGCACTCGGATCATAGCCGCGACAGATTCAGGTTCGGATTCATCCTCCGTCTAGCCGAGGCCCCTAGGTGTCTGCGATTGCTTTGTCCAGAGCACTGAGCAACAACAACACATTTTCTCGGCGGCTGTTGAAACCCATGAGGCCGATGCGCCATACCTTGCCGGCAAGCTGTCCCAAACCCCCAGCAATTTCTATGCTGTAATTCTCCATGAGATATGAACAAACAGATTTGGCATCTACCTTGTCAGGAACTACCGCGGTGGTGAGACTGGCCAACCTATAGTCTCTATCGACCAGGCATTCAATGCCAAGCTCAGCCAAGCCTTCCCAGAGGATGCGTGCGTTTTCCTGATGCCTCTCCCATCGCTCCCCAAGCCCCTCCTCTGCCACCAGAAGGAGTGCTTCCCGCAACGCATAGTTCATGTTTATAGGCGCAGTGTGGTGATACGTGCGCTCGTTACCCCAATACTTATCTAAGAGGCTCATGTCCAAGTACCAATTCGGGACCTTTGTCTTACGCCTTCCGATTTTGGCCAAGGCACGTTCGTTCATGGTGAGCGGTGCTATTCCCGGCGGACAACTCAGACACTTTTGGCTCCCACTGTAGGCCAGGTCCACGTGCCACCGGTCCAAGAATACCGGTATGCCACCGAGGCTGGTGACTGTATCCAGAAGGAACAAACAATCGAACTCCCGACAAAGCTTTCCTATGCCTTCCATAGGCTGCAAAGCCCCGGTGGATGTCTCTGCGTGAACCAGACCTAGAATCGCCGGCCTGTGAGTCTGAATTCCTGCGGCCATTTCCTCAAGCGAGAAAACCTCTCCCCAGGATTTTTCCAACCGCCGAACATCAGCTCCGTAACGTGCAGCCATGTCGCACAATCGCTCTCCAAAATAGCCGTTCACTCCGATGAGCACCACATCTCCCTGCTCAACACAATTTGCCAGACACGCCTCCATTGCGGCACTTCCAGAACCGCTCACCGGAATCGTAAACCTATTGTCCGTCTGCCATGCATAACGGAGCAATTCCTGCGATTCTGCAACTATTTTGAGGAAGCTGGGATCGAGGTGGCCAACCTCGTTCATTCCGAGTGCTGCTCGCACCCGTGGGTGAACGTTGGAAGGCCCTGGACCAAGCAGGAGCCTACAGGGCATAGTCAGTTGGCTGGGCAGGCCACGATGGGTCTCATCCACCTTATTTCTTCTTTGTTCCATAAAATATAGCCTCGATTGATGATACAAGTCCCTTGCACGAAGGTGACTCATGATACGCGTTAGGCAAGGCTATTTCAATCACAGGAAACAGGGAAGACAAACAAAGGTTCTTGATTTTGTCCACAGCATGCTTAATATGTGGCACAATCAAACCATTTATTACTTCTCGCGTTCATTTAGAAGCATAATGAAAAAGCTGGACCGGAAAATTCAAATTGCCGAGGAGCCTGCATGAAACAAAACATACTAGACGAACTTGTATCGTGCGTGGGAAAGGGTCGGGCCTCTTACGCGCCTGAGGACCTTGTCGCTTACTCATATGATCCCTTCATTGAGGAACACAGGCCGGATATCGTCGTTTATCCGCTTTCCACAGAAGAAGTGTCAGCGGTGATGAAGGTGGCGTATCGGGAATCCATCCCTGTCGTGCCAAGGGGATCAGGGACGAATCTGGCTGGTGAAACGGTTCCCGTCAAGGGGGGAATAGTACTGGCCCTCAGCAAGATGGACAAGATACTGGAAATCGACTCACGAAATAGGATCGCCAAGCTTCAACCGGGGGTTATCAATTTTGATTTCCAACAGGCTGTGGAAAAGCACGGTCTCATGTACCCTCCTGACCCGAGTTCATGGAAAATGGCCACCATGGGTGGAACAGTGGCTACCAATGCAGGCGGTCCCAAGACCCTGAAGTATGGGGTCACGAGGGATTACCTCTTAGGCCTCAGGGTAATCTTGGCAAATGGCGATGTTCTCAAGACCGGAGGAGTGGCCATCAAGAATGTGACCGGCTACGATCTTACCCGACTGATCTGCGGATCAGAAGGTACTCTGGGAATTGTCACGGAAATGACTGTCCGACTTGTCCCAAAGCCAAAAGGCTCCAGAACCATTCGGGCTGATTTCCCAAAGCTCGAAGATAGCTCCAATGCCGTGGCCGATATTATCGGCGAAGGAATTGTTCCCGCGGGTCTGGAGATCATGGACAAGGTGGTGATCTCAGCAGTGGAGGCCGATACCCACATGGGGTTGCCTCTGGATGTTGATGCCATCCTCATCATCGAGGTTGATGGAGAGCCTGCTGCGTTGCAGGACCAAGTCTCTCGAATTGAAGGAGTGCTCACAAAAAACAACGCATCAGGTATCGTGGTTGCCAAAGATCAGGCTGAGGCTGAAAAACTGTGGTCAGCGCGGCGGGCAGCTTTTTCGGTTATGGCTCGGCTACGCCCAAATGCCGTTATAGAGGATGCCACTGTCCCTGTGTCAAATCTTACTCTCATGATCAACAAGACTCGTAAAATAGCGCTTAGACATAACGTGCAGATCGGAGTGCTTGCCCATGCCGGTGACGGAAACCTCCATCCTGTGGTTCTTTTCGACCAGCGTGACCAGGCCGAGCTTCAGAGAGTCGATGCGGATACCGAGGAGATTTTTCGAGAAGCCCTGGCTCTCGGTGGAACACTGTCAGGCGAACACGGCATCGGCATGGCCAAGGCCCGGTTTCTGTCCATGGAACTGGATCCCGTGGCCATGAGGGTTTCTAAGAACATTAAATCAGTTCTCGATCCAAAGAACATCCTGAATCCCGGAAAATTTATCTAGGAGACAGAGAGAGAAGAATTCACATGTTTGCCGAGCACATTAAAGAAGATCTTTACAACTGCCTTAAGTGCGCAATGTGTCAGCCCGTTTGCCCCACATACAAAGTTACGAGAATGGAGAGGCATTCCCCGAGGGGCAGAGTACAAATGGTGAAACACTATT
>JAUPKT010000331.1 GCA_030837305.1 Thermodesulfobacteriota bacterium | reverse complement strand
GGACTCTTGGTCATGTCTGCCGGTTCAGTTGATTCCAGGATGACACCCTGCTCTCCACGTTTCATTGCATCCAAGAGGAGAGGCACGGTAATCTCGCCTTCTCCCTTGATTACAAAATCAGCTCCTGCGTGGAGGGCATCTTGTGAAAAATGAAATACCCCGGGACCTCCTACTGCCACTATCTTGTTTCTTCGTTTCGCTTCTTGAATAAGGTCTATTATTTCTCGATATTGAAGTATTGTCCCGGATATAATGACGAGATCAGTCCTCTCCCATAGCTGTGCCGACACCGTTTGGAAGGTGAGGTCAACAAGTTTCATGTCCCAGTGCTGCGGCAACAGGGCTGCCACGGTTATGAGTCCCAAAGGAGGCACGTACGCCTTCTTACCGATAAACTTGATGCTCTTGTCTGATGCCCCTACATTGCGGGGACTGTCCGGATGAATTAGCAATACTCGCAAACCTTAACCTCCATGTTGAATGATAAAATATATCATGAAATGCTTTGTTAGATAAGGTCAAATGATCTCGTGCGTACTTATGCCTCAGGTCGTTCAGCGATAATGCTCAGATTATCTCAGTCATTTCAAGTTGTCGCACAAAGGTTGTTTTGGTAGTATTCGGAATGCCGTCCAGACTTGGAGGCTACGTCACGTGGTATTTGATTTCTCATAATGCCCGGAGCATTCGGAGGCAAGTGTCGTGAGTTGCGAAGAAAAACCCTGGCTGAAGCATTATCCTCCTCATTGTACACCGGAAATCGAATATCCCAACCTGTCTTTGACGGATTACCTCGATACTGTTGCATGCACATCAGAGAATAAAGCAGCTTTGCATTTTCTCGGGCTTACGCTGACATATGGCCAGATAACCCGATTTTCTAACCGGCTGGCTCAGTGCCTCGTCGAACATGGGATCGGCAAGGGCGATATCGTAGGAATCAACCTGCCGAATGTGCCCCAGTACATGGTGGCCCAATTGGGTATCCTTAAGGCAGGGGCGGCTGCATCAGGGGTTTCTCCTCTCTTAACTCCCCGGGAAATGGCTCACCAGCTTACAGATAGTCGGGCCAAGGCGTTCATAACCATCGATGCGATCTTTGAGCACAGACTTGAGCAGATTGCGGCG
The DNA here is from genome assembly GCA_030837305.1 of Thermodesulfobacteriota bacterium. Taxonomy (GTDB): domain Bacteria; phylum Desulfobacterota; class Desulfomonilia; order Desulfomonilales; family Desulfomonilaceae; genus JAUPKT01. The sequence goes on along the minus strand of JAUPKT010000331.1, from coordinate 1,550 downwards.
GAAGTTCCTGACCTGAGAGTCGTCATCGTAACGGGAATTTTGGATTTTCTCCCTTGGATTAAGCGCTTTGCCGCCAAGGTTCTGAAAAAGGTTCCTACCGGTTTGGTGAGGCCTCTTTCAGGAAAGACTGTCCTGCAATTTATGGACGTTCTCAAGCATTACAATGATCAGAGGCCGGCTGTTGATATTGTCCCGGACGATGACTGCCTGGTTATGTATACAGGCGGGACTACAGGATTGCCGAAAGGCACTGTCAACACGCATCGGAACATGATGGCCGAACTCGCCATTGTGACGACGTGGCTCAACATGAGGCACGGGGACGAGGTCATCTTATCTGCGTTTCCTTATTTTCACATTGCCGGCTTGGCCCTGGGGCTTGGTACCATGTACATAGGAGCCGTACAAATACTAATCCCAAATCCTAGGGACACCAATCACATCGTTAAGGAGATGAAGAAGTATCGGCCGACCATATTGGTAAACGTCCCATCGCTTTACATGATGCTCATGGCTGATGAGGGTTTCCGAAAATTGGAATTTTCGAAACTGGGTTTCTGTCTTTCCGCAGCATCTCCTTTCCCTGTGGAATCCTTGAGGGAGTTGGAGAGCATCATAGGCAAAGACAAGATGATCGAGTGCTATGGAATGACCGAGGTAAGCAGTTTGGCAACCATGAATCCTCGGTATGGGACGAAGAAGTTAGGCACTGTGGGCATTCCGCTTCCCAATACGGACATCAAGCTTTTTGACCTTGAAACAGGATCTTCAGAAGTTTCGGTGAGTCAAGAAGGAGAAATACTCGTCTCAGGTCCTCAAGTCATGACGGGTTATTTCAACAAACCCGAGGAAACGGCCTTGGCTCTGAGAGATCACGGCGGCAAAGTATGGCTTCACACCGGCGACATAGGTCGCATGGATTCAGATGGTTTCATCACCATTGTGGATAGGGCCAAGGACATGTTGAACGTGGGAGGATTCAAGGTCTTCTCCCGGGAAGTGGAAGAGAAGCTCTACGAGCATCCTGCCATCGAGTCCTGTGCCATCATCGGGGTGCCGAATCCCAAGAGGCCCGGCACGGAGATCGTGAAACTGGTCGTGCAGGTTAGGCCGGCGTACCGAGAGAGAGCTAAGACAGATCTTGAGTCAGACATTCTGGCCTTTGCGAAAGAGAATTTTGCCCCGTACAAGGTGCCCAAGATTGTAGAGTTCCTCCAAGACATGCCTTTGACTTCCGTTGGTAAGGTCGACAAGAAGGCATTGCGGTAGGCAAAACCTGTACCGATCAAACAGGATTATGGTTGTCAGATGGGATCCTTCCTCTCTTCATATAGGTAGGCTCAATAGAAAATAGATTTCTTGGGTATGGCGGTTGCCGTGATTGATAAGATCACATTTCAGGAGACATCTCCTTTGACTCCCATGATGCGCCAGTATCGTGAGGCAAAGGAGCGTCATCCCGATTGCATCCTCCTTTTCAGAATGGGTGACTTCTACGAGATGTTTTACGAGGATGCTCGAAGGGCATCCTCGAGCTTGGATATTGCTCT
>JAUPKT010000330.1 GCA_030837305.1 Thermodesulfobacteriota bacterium | reverse complement strand
CCTTGAGATAGGCGCACTGGGACCGAACGCCGGCGCGTGCCTGGCCATCCCTCTTTTGTTTTTGGGCTTGCTCCATTCTGAGGCCCGGCCACCCAGCGGGGCAAGTGAAGGAATAAAATTGGGATCGACCCTTGTGCTTGAGCTTCTCTGTCTCTTGCGTTTTGGGCATTTTTCTGTTGAGTGGGAGATCTTGCTTCATCCCACCGCGTTGGCAGCCTGGTTTGGTCTCTTTGTGACGTCCATGAATCTGTTGCCCATTGGGCAGCTTGACGGGGGACATGTCACGTACGGGCTTTTTGGGGCGCGTCCGGCCCGGCTGATCAGTTGGGCTGCCCTCGTGTGCCTGATTCCCCTGGGAATATTTCTCTGGCCGGGATGGCTCGTATTTGGCGTTATGACGCTGATTTTGGGTCTGAGGCATCCGCCGCCTTTGAACCCGTATACTGACCTTGATGCACGAGGAAGGATATTGGGATGGACGGCAGTTATCCTTTTTCTTATTTGTTTCATTCCTGTACCGTTGAGCGCAATCCCGTAGGCAAAGTGCCGTCGGAGTGAAAAATAGTCCTCTCGACAGCACTCTTGGGGATATGTATGGAAAGAAGTAATGGATTACGCTGAATTCATATCTGCAATTCGTTTTCGGTTCCTTAAACCCCACTTTCCCATTCCCATACCGGAAGATCACTATCAGGGGCGATTGGAGACCATCCTGGCAAGGGGATCCACTGGGTGGCTTGAACGGGTGGGTTTGTGGCTGGAGTTGATGAACACGGTGATTCCCCAGGACCAAGACAACCTCAAGGCCCAGATCGGTGCCCTGTGCCGAATGCCTCGCATGTCTTCCCTTGCCATAGGCGCGATGATTGCCAAGGCCGTCGAAAGCATGGGAGAGGATGAAGTGTTTGTGAACGTTGGGGTGTGGCAGGGTTTTACTTTGTTATGCGGAATGATTACCAATCCTGATCGGACCTGCGTCGGCGTGGACAACTTTTCGGAATTCGGCGGTCCCAGAGACAGATTCATGGAGCGGTTCCTGGCTCACAAGAAAGCTCGTCACCACTTCCACGACATGGACTATGAGGAATATTTCTCAAAGATTCACCGCGGCTCCATTGGCTTCTACATTTACGACGGCAGTCATGCTTACTCCCATCAACTGAAGGGTTTGCAGGTTGCTGAGCGTTTCTTCTCGGATCGCTGCATCATCATGGTTGACGACACCAACTGGGAGGAGCCTCGAAGGGCAACCTTGGATTTCATGGCACAGAGCAGTTTTCCGTATAAGATACTCCTTGATGTCCGGACCAGGAATAATTGCCACCCAACGTATTGGAACGGAGTGATGATTATCCAGCGACGGACCGAGGACAGCCACGCCGGTCTTGGAGTGTGAGGCTGTGAAAATCCTGGTCATCAATACAGGAAGCTCATCGCTCAAATACCACCTCTTCCGGATGCCGGAGGAGATAGTTCTCTTTGAAGGTCGGATCGACGGGATCGGATTGGAAGCAGCCAAGCACCAATACAGGGTGTTGAACAGGGAAGGAGCATCAGATCGTTTGACTATTCCGGATCAGATGAGTGCCTTGTCGGTCATGTTGGAGACGCTTGGCAAGAGCGCCCAAACCCGCTTGCACGAAATAGACGGCGCGGCCCATCGAGTGGGCCATGGGGGATTCTATAGGCAGGCGGCACGAATCACCCCTGATGTCATGGAGGAATTGGCGAAGATGGTTCCGTTCGTGCCGTTGCATCTACCCGCCATGATCCGTGAAATAGAGCTTTGTATGGAATTGATGCCGACCACTACACATGTGGCGGTAAATGACGCGTGGTTTCATGAGACAATCCCTGACGAAGCGATCGTTTACGGTCTCCCGTTCGAATATTTTTCGATAAAGCACTATAAGCGAGTGGGATATCATGGATTTTCACATGCATACGTTGCCGAAAGAGCTGCCCAATATGTCGGGCGGCCTTTGGAAGATCTCAGGATCATCTCGTGCCACCTGGGGAACGGCGCGAGCATTTGTGCGATTTCGCAGGGGCGGTCTGTTGATACCACCATGGGCATGAGTGCCTTGGAGGGTCTCATCATGGGGACCAGGTCCGGCGACGTCGACCCTGGCTTGATTCCCGTCATCATGAAACAGGAAGGTTTGTCACCGGATCAGATGTTGGAGATGTTGTATAGCCGTTCCGGCTTGGTCGGACTCAGTGGTATCAGTCGCAATATGCAGGACATCGAAAGGGCTGTTGAGAACGGGGATGAGCGCGCCGGGTTGGCGTTCCGGGTATTTTGTCACAAAGTCAAGCGCTACATAGGCGCCATGTTGATGGTGCTTGGCGGATGCGACGTGCTGGTTTTCACGGGTGGCATCGGCGAGAACAGTCCTCTTGTGAGATCAAAGGTTTTGGATGGGACCTCAGAAGTGGGTTTCGTTGTTGATGAAGACATGAACGTCCTCGGCCGACCATGGAGGGGCGAAGGAATTCTTGACATCACGGCATCCGCTTCCCCTTCAAAGATCCTTGTTATAGAGACATTCGAAGAGTTGATCATGGCGAGACAATGCGCACATGTTATGCGCTGTTCCTCTATGAATGACGGTTCGCATAATTAATGGGGCTGCGGATAGCCATATGTTCTGACGCTTTCGATTGGAGCTGATGTGTTCCCGAGAAGAGTGGCTGTTATCGGACTGGACTGTGTCCCTGACTCGTTGGTGTTCAGCGATCTCAGGGCTGAACTCCCCTCATTACGAAGTCTCATGGAGCACGGCATATCGGGTACACACCTGTCCACCGATCCACCCATAACGATCCCCGCTTGGACGACCATTACCACGGGACTGGACCCTGGTGAGCTGGGCCTTTACGGCTTCAGGAATAGACTCGATTACCGTGATTATCGGCTCACCGTTGTCAACGCATCCCACGTGCATGCTAGACGGGTATGGGATTATGTTGAGGCGCAAGACGGAGCTTCGATCCTTATCGGTATACCTCAGACCTATCCCCCTCTGCCCCATCACGGGGTAACGGTGGCGGGCTTCCCGACCCCGGATTTCCATACCCCATATTGTTATCCACTTGATTTGGCCAGACATATTGTTGACATCACGGACGGGCACTATACAAACGATGTTAAAGAGTTCAGAAAAAAGGACAAGGCAGCCCTCCTGTCTGACCTCTACATTGCTGCTGAAAACCGAT
>JAUPKT010000329.1 GCA_030837305.1 Thermodesulfobacteriota bacterium | reverse complement strand
GGGGCCTATGCGGCTGGCACAAGACAGCAATCCGAGGTGGGGGGCGCTTAACGCAGGCACACGAACAGATTTGACGGGAGGGGTCAGCAATGTCAGTCGTGGGGAAAATAGACGATTTGATAGAAGCGGGCTGGGGTGTGGTCGAGTCTGATTATGATCCGGTTGCCTTTCATCACTGGAGGCGAAGCGCTTATGAGTGCCTCATCTCTATGGTTGGGCCGGATCATGTGTATACAAGACATTTCGAAGAACTCGTTCGACAAGGCGGGAAAACGGATCTTCTTGCTGCCGGTGGACTACTGAGCGCAGTCAGAGAACAGGCGAGTTCTTTAACAGGGTGCCACCGGTCAGAGCCTGTGGCAATGACAAGATCCATGAGCAAATCCTGAAAATGGCGGATAGGCCCATTTCGGGCATCATCGGCCAATTTCCAATCCGACCTTGGAAAGGGAGTGATGATATGGACCTGACAACAATCGTCATAGTCGTTTTACTGATTATGCTTTTGGGCGGTGGCGGCGGATACTGGTTTAGGAGGCGATGGTTTTAGGCGCCCAGATTCGGGCTGGTGTCGTCCCCCCATATCCGCCGGGGGGATTAGTCATGTGATGGATCGGGTTTGGTAGCCCTCATCATGATCGTGCTCCTCTTGCCGGGCGGTAGTTGTCCGGGGCAATGAAGGAGATCACAAAGGAGGAAAAAGAATGAACTGGGATCAGGTCGAAGGCAACTGGATGCAACTGAAAGGCAAGGTCAGAGAGAAGTGGGGCAAACTCACGGACAGCGATCTCGAAGTCGTTGCCGGGAAGCGAGATCAGTTACTCGGTAAGTTACAAGAGAAATACGGACTCAAACGGGAGGAAGCAGAGAAGGAGCTGGATGAGTATCTGGACAAATGGTAGCTCCTGCAGGCCTCTCATTTCGAGCATTAGCCCGCAGAGGTTCCTTTCTTACACAATGATTCATGATCGTCGCACGATGCGACAGGAGGACCGAAAATGCTTTGGACCCTCGTAATAATCTTGTTGATACTTTGGTTACTCGGTTTGGTCACCTCGTACACCCTGGGCGGAGTCATTCACGTTCTCTTGGTCATCGCGGTCGTGGTGATACTGGTCAATCTCATTCAAGGCCGCAGGGTGCTGTAGCCTCCAAAACAAAAATTGCCCTTTTGACAAGAAATGGATGTTACGCGTGGCGTGATCGAGTCACTGTGTTAAAGGGCCCTGAAGCGCTGCGACGATAATCGACGTTGCGCTCCAGGGCCACATTGGGCATAGCCCGAGACTCACTTTATCGGGACATGAAGCGGCAGGGGATTGGGCGCAAAGGGAGGACCGGGGACGAGCCCGACTGCCCTACTTTAAGACATTCGACGAACTTCTAACCCATCAATATGATAGAGACCGGAAGAAACATGGTCCGTTACTAGGACACTCGGTTGTTTCCGGCCGATCTCTCGTATGTCATCCCATATGCCATCGCTGTGGCTAACTAACTAATAGCACCGGATTTATACGACAAACTTCTCCAGGTCCGATATTTGGCACGCATAATGCAAGTATTACGGTGCATGGGGTTATAAACCAGCAACACTCGATCATGTTAACCGTTCTTTCTGTATGGACCTGGCGCGGCCACTGAACCCGTAACCCGTGGTGCCACGGTGGGGGGACCGGAACGAGGAGAATACCCGGCGACGCATGCTGCACCAGGCTTGAAGTCCTGATCGGATGGTATGACGTTTGATATCATCTCATTGATCTCTGGTGTGACTTCCAAAAGCACCGGGAAGAGGGGAAGCAGTGAAATGAACATGAAAACAAAGCTCCTTTGCTCATGCCTAATGCTGTCGCTCATTATTATGGCGCCGCCTTCTATTCGAGCAGAATCGGCTGTGCGGCTGTACGACAAGAGCATGAAGCTTTTCAACCAGATAAGAGACCTCGACCTGATGCAGCGTAACATAGAGGAGTGTTATCAGGCGGAGAAGCGAACACTCGTGGGAACGTGCTCGTCCGGACAATATCGGAGAGATCATACGGAGTTTGACGGCGAACTGATGAATCGAGTGCTCGGCCATCTCGCCGATACCCAGGAATACGAAGAGTTTATGATGGCTTACCAGGACCTCATACAGCGTCCAGGTTATAGGAGCCTTCACACAGACGAGTTGTTTGCCGCATACATGAGGCTGCTGAAGTCAGGGCGGCTACGATTCTTGGCTCAGTTGGAGGATCGGCAAGAAAGTGTCCCAGAGAATTGCTCGATCCAAGCTCATGAAGGATTGGCACAGTCCGTCCCGGTGAAGCCGGTCATGTTTGGGCGCGCGGAAGGTACGCAGAAAGCTGAAAGCGAGCGACTAGTTCCCGCAGTACTGTTCCACGTACAGATGCCTCTCAATGGCTCCAAACCTATAGCTGTGAGCGGTAAGAGCGTTTCAATAATTGTTGTTCCCCACACGGATCAATCCGGCAATGCTGCTCCCACGATTGACGTGGTGGAGCTTCATGTCCTGATTGCACAAGAACGAGTTGTGCCATAGCCGTAGCCGGGGGCGTGGCCCCAGCGGTATCCTGGCTCTGATACTGATCCTCGTGATCGTGAAACAGGAAAACCCCGGTTAATCAACACTGCACGCGATAAGGAGGTGAGCGACATGAACATGAACCTTACAAAGAGCTTGGGAATGCTTTTGCTCGGCATCTGGCTCATCGTGACGGGTCTGTTGACGGCGTTATCCGTCGGTAATCCCATCGTCCATGTTTTACTGGGTCTGCTTGCCATTGCTGCCGGCATTTTAATCGTGCTGGATCGGTAGCTTGTTCGATGTCAGCAATGATGGGAGGGTCAAAGCATCAACAATGAAACGTACGTTTCCTTGTTCGGCCGTCACGAGTGGGACTCGTGGCATCACTGCTTTGACGCCCGTCCAATTATCCCCACAAAAGAAAGGCGAAAACCCTATGAAAAAATTCACACACTTTATAGCGCTATTTCTAGCTATTTGTTTCTTCTTGAGCCAAGCCCTGGCTGACGAAAAAGCGGTGGGCAAGACTCCCGGCGTTCAGGCTCAAACCGATGAAAAATCCGCAACGACGACAGCACAGAGTCAAGTAAGCGAAAAACCCGACATGGAGCAGGCTGACAGAGTCAGCAAGATACTCGGCAAAAAAGTGATAAGTCAGAAGGGAGAAGATCTCGGAAAGATTGAAGATATCGTGCTGAGCAAGGAGGGGTGTCTCGACTATATTGTTTTGGCTCCCGGAGGCTTGCTCGGGACCGGTGACCGATTGATCCCGATTCCGTGGAAAGCCGTGAAGACAGGCGCTCAAGCGGACACGATCATCGTGGACATGGACAAGGGTCAGTTAGAGAAAGCTCCCAACTTTGAAAGCAAAAAATGGCCGAACTTCACTGACTCCGAGTGGTATGGAAAAATCCGAGAGTTCTTTGGGGCACAAAAGTAGGCTCAGATGAAATTTCATTTAAAGACTTTCCTGAGTCTGTTGTCGAGTAGAACACAGTAATTCGGCAGGAGGAATAAATGAGAATCAATATGCCAATTGAGCCATTGATAGATCGG
>JAUPKT010000328.1 GCA_030837305.1 Thermodesulfobacteriota bacterium | reverse complement strand
GGCTTTCGAAACGATAGAGTCGGTTTCATAAGAATGTGACAATTGGGCTCCTCAACATCACAATCGATGATTTGAGCTTGGTCTCCCAATATACTGGCCAAGCTCGTAGCGACTGTGGTCTTCCCTGTTCCACCTTTTCCACTTGCAACACTAATTATCATGATTCCTTTGACCGTTTTCGCTTGTCTAGTGCTCCCGCGACCCTGTCCACAGTCCTCAACTCAGGATCCTTGGAAACTCGCTCTCGAATGTTGTCTTGCGTAAGGTAGTTCCGCAAGGCCTCCTGAAGAACCCCCGCCGCGAGAGTCGCACAATGGATATCCTCCTCGGGGAGCCCTCCCACCTCTCGTTCGATGGCAGAGTGGTCAATGTCTCCTATTTCTTCAGGAGTCTTATGGAGCGCAAGCTTTGCAGCCGTCGCCCCGCAAAGACCACTCATCCTGCATCCATCCGTCCAATACTTGGCATCAACAACCCGGTCTTGGGAGAACTTCAAAGAGATCTCCATGGCATCCCCACAGGTGCCTCTTATACAGGCTGTCCCGTCCGCTTTCTCCATGGCCCCGCGCCGCGGGTCAAATCGGTGCTCCGACCAAACCCAGAGGCCGAGGAACAGAGTGAGTAGAATGGCGCCGGTCAGAACGGAAACCCATGGAAAACTCTCAAGAGCCGTCAACAGGGACCTCTTCGCCTATTCCTGAGCCTTGGGTCGGATGGCATGGATCTCACCAGTGTCCTTCCACATTTGGGGACTGAGCGTAGGTTGCCTCGCCTTTCTTGAATCGCTGAATCGCGTCCCTCACAATCCCGGCCTGGTCTGTGACAACCTTAATCTTGGCCGCCTGCAGAGCTTTGAAGGCATTCGGACCGCAGTTGCCGGTGAGCAACACGTCAACCTTGTGGTCGGCGAGCAATTTGCCGGCCTGAATGCCGGCGCCTCTAAGACTATTCACACCGGCGGAATTGTCCAAGACTTCAAGGAGATTGCCGTCTCCATCGGCAATAAGAATGTATCGTGCCCTACCAAATCGGGGGTCAATCGCAGATTCTAGATTAGCGCCCTGAGCAGTGACAGCAATTTTCATAATGTGGTCCTCTCTTTTCTCATGGCATGAAGCCTCCGCCCCCTCCGCACACTTGGTTATCACCAATCAATTGCAACTGTCCTGAGAGGAGCAATTCAACAACCTCACGTACTGTTTGCCCCTCTGGGCCGTAATAGACCTCAATCCCATATTGCCTGAACCCCATCAAAGGTCTCATGCCGATACCGCCTACGATGAGGGCGTGTGCCCCGTTCGCATGGAGCGTATTGACCGGGCCGATACAGCCTCCTTGGGTGTGAGGTGGATTGTGGACCACCGAGATGTCTCGTATCTCATTGTTATCCACTGATATCAACGTGAACACGTCACAATGGCCGAAATGACCGGCCCTCACGGCATCCAGCCCTCCTGGATGCATTGATGGTACTGCTATCGTCTTGTTCATAACCAATAAAATCCTCCGTCTTATTTATCCCAAATGTTGCTATGGTTTCGTTCAAACCGTCATCAGGCTCTCTTGAATCCATGTAAGGTCGCAATGAGCTACGAACGTTTATCTAAATTGTTCATACTATTATGAACACGCTCTCCGAGTTGTTGAAAGACCAGAGCTGTCGGGGAATCAGGATTCGTGTAAAATATGGGAATCCCGTCATCTCCACCTGTTACCACCGATGGATCAATTGGGACGGAACCGAGGAAGGGAACCCCAAGCTCCTCAGCAGCCCGCTTTCCCCCTCCTGTCTTGAAAAGGTCTATCTGCTTACCGCAATGGGGACAAGTCAGCCCACTCATGTTCTCCACGATTCCTAGCACATTCATTTCCAAGGTCTGCCCGAAAACCACAGATTTACGCGAGTCCAGAAGAGCTACCTCCTGGGGGGTCGTTACGATGATCGTCCATAGCGGTTTCCCAAGTAACTGGGCGATACTTAGCGGTTCGTCTCCCGTCCCAGGGGGCAAGTCCACTATCAGGTAATCCAGATTTCCCCAATCCACCTCGCTCAAAAACTGCTGAAAGAGAGAGTGCTTCATCGGGCCGCGCCACGCAATGGGTGTGTCTTCCCCCTGTAGCATGAATGCCATGGACATGACTTTCACATTGTCGCGGGCAGTAGCAGGAAGAAGACCATTTTCTCCCATGTACAAACCGTTTTTGTCAATCCCCAACATCTTTGGGATATTCGGACCATGAACATCTCCATCAAGAATTCCCACTGTCAGACCCAATTTGGCCAAAGCCACGGCTAAATTCACGGCCACAGTGGTCTTGCCCACACCCCCTTTTCCACTCATTACTGCCAACCGATGCCTGATTGACTGAAGTCGAAGCGCCAGTTGCTCCTCCATGTGCCTCTGTTGAGTGGCGGAATCGCATGTTCCGGCTGTACCGCAACTCCCACAGGAGGTGGAACTGTCACATTCCAGTGCATCACCCATAATTCCCTACTCCGTTTCTTTTTTTATGATTACATTGGGCCACTGTTGCGAGGCTCTGTGAACACCCTTACCCATCGATTACAACAGCAGCATCACAGTGGCCCTTAAAAGCGAAAAAACTAGCGTGATTTCTCCAGCTCTGCCAGACGCGCCTCCATCTCCCGCACCGTTCTCTGCGCATCTTCAAGCTGGCTCCTTAAGCTTTGGACTTCTTCCGTAGAGTCCATGACCGCTCCCTGCGAGGCCTGGCCCGACCAGAGACCAGGTCCGCCGAAACAGCGACCTCTACCGCCGCCAAAGGTTGCGCCGCCCCTGCCTAATCCACGAGCAACCCCTGCACCGGGCTGACCCTGTCCTATCCCTGATCCCGTTACACACCTTCCTTGGCCCCAGCCTGTTCGCGGACCCGCCCCTAGCGGACCCGTTCTGTCGAATCTAGGCATTTTCGCTCTCCTTTCCTGGCGCGAATTCGACACCGTTGATTTCTATCGGAGTCCGGCGCTCCGAAACTCCTTGCCCTGCAGCCGGCCCATCCCGGCATGGCATATTGAGGGGCAAGAATAGTGCCGTTTCTGTAGGCTGATAAAATTTCGTTGATGTTTCCTGACAACCACGGAACCAATGTCATGCCCCTGAGAATAATTTGTTCGTTCATCCAACAACTGATTCCGCCGCATAGGACCGTATGTGCCGACAATTTCAAGAGACGATCCGGCCGGCTATGACGATCGACAGTTGACCAATCTTCACTTGCAACCTCCGCATCGCCGTCCGGAGTCTGCACAAAGATAATCAATCGCCGGCACGTGTCAAAAACCGGTGCAATCCGACCTTGGTATTCAGAAACGGCAATTTTCATTATTCTTGCCCCGCTTTAATG
>JAUPKT010000327.1 GCA_030837305.1 Thermodesulfobacteriota bacterium | reverse complement strand
TTGGTCGGAATCTGTCTCTTAATTGATTTTGAAGTCTCTTATTTTCTTCCAAGAGCCTATGACGCTCTTCCTGCGCAGACTGCCGTAATCTGACTGCTTGAGATATCATGGATGCAACTATGGAGAGCAGACGAAGGTCTTCCTCAAAGGATACACCGTCTTCAAAGAGCCTGTCCGCGCTCAAAGCTCCAATTACCTCGTTGCCCAGTTTTATGGGGACACAAATGAAAGAAATATCTTTCTTGGCAAGGCCTTTACGTGCCCCGGTACGATCCAAAAACAGGGGCTCATCTGAAATGTGAGGAACCACTGCGGGGCTCCCTGTTGCGATTACCTTGCCGGTGACCCCCTCTCCGGGCCTGTATTTTCCTCTCTGTTTCTGAGCCTGGGAGAGCCCATGTGCGGCTTCAATAAGTATTTCGCCTGACTCACGGTTCAAAAGCGTCAGCGTCCCTCTCATCATCCCCATATGTCTCGCTAATGCATCAAAAACAGGCCCCACTACATCCTGGAGGTCCATACTTCGATCAAGGCTTTGGGCAATCTCGAACAGGAGCAGCAGTTCCTGAATCTCTCGTTTGACTGAATGTTCGCGAGTGGCGTCCATCATATGTTTGACCTCTCTCGTTAACCTATTTATGGAGCATTTCTTACAAAATTGTAGGACCGTGTTGTTGTGTTGTCAATTTTAATCAGATATAATGATCGTTTAGTGCTACATGATACGATCATTGAGATTTCGCGGTACGTTCCTTGAGCTTCAGCACATCCATTGGAAGATATCCGATTAAGAATGCCACCGTCTTTTTCTCCGTCATTTTCCCTCTGACAGTCCTTTTCGCTACTTTCGGTACTTTCGGGTTTGCAGCGGGCAAAAGCGTCGGCACCCCCCAGTCCCAGTTTCTTGAGGGACGGCAACAATACGAAGCTGGAGACTTGGCGGCGTGCGAGCGAATTTGGCTGACTGTTTATAAGGATGAATTGTATGGACCGGTATCTTTAATGCTATTGGCACGGGGATATCGTACTGGGAAGAGCTTTGAAAAGAGTGAATATTTTTATAAGGAGTTGCTGAAGATTCATCCCTCCAGCGTCTGCGTGGCCATAGCGAGACGGGAATTGGCTGAGGTGCTTGCTGAGCAGGGCAAGCCTGAAGGGGTTCCTCTCTTGACATCAATGATTGAGAGTTCGGACAACAGGAATCGACCCGCCCTGATCATGTTTCTAGCCCGGTTGGAAGCAAAATTAGGCAATTACGGCAAGGCTGCGACACATTTGAAGAAACTGTACTTGGGTTTTCCTGCATCGCCAGCGGGCTTGCAGGCTACAGAGGAGTTGGCGTTGCTTGCCAAAGCCGGCAAATGCCCCCCGATTGCATACTCGGAGCGAGAAGAAGTGGCGCGTGCTCGCCTCCTTTACCAGGCGGGACGCTTTGATTTGGCCGGTGATGTGTATGAGGGCATGCTTAAAAAAAAGTCATCAGACAGCATGCTGAAGATCAAGCTTGCCACGTGTCGTTACAAACAGCGAAAGAATCAGGCGGCTATTAACATTTTGAAGGACCTCCTGCAAGGAAACCCGCCCCAGCCTGTTCGGTTAGAAGCATATTATCTGCTGACCCGCCTTTATTGGCGCCTGGATAAAGACAAGGATTTCGAGGCGTTCAGCCAGAAGATATTGGAATCGGGGAATGAGCGTTTTAAGAGAATAGCTCTCTTCAATCTTGGATCCTATCACCTTGAGAAGGGACATTTTGATCCGGCGCTGCAATATTTTCACCGTGTTATGAAGTCAAGCCCTGACCAAAAAATGAGGTTCCAGGCACAGTGGAAGGTGGCCTGGATACAGTATTTAACTGGCCGTTTTCAGGAGGCGTCAGACGGTTTCCGCCACTTGAGATCTGCCGGCTCTCAGGGAGACGTTGAGTATGGGTGTAGGTACTGGCAGGCACGCAGTCTCTTGAACATGAATAAGAGACAAGAGTCAGTTACCTTACTCCAGGAGTTGGCAGCCCAAGCCCCAACGAGTTACTATGGATATGCTGCAGCCGATTTTCTCAGATCTCTCAAGATGATACCCCGTCAAAATGATGGTGAGGCCGGTGGCTTCCCGGACATTACTCTCACGAGCGAAATGAGGTCTCACAAGAACATCAAGCATGCCTTGGCGCTCCACGAACTAAAATTGCATGAATTTGCCATGGTTAACTTGGATAGTGTGACCGGGCACCTTCGGGGTGAGCCGGCCGTGGCTTTCTTTAGAGCGCGCTGCGCCTACCTTCAGGGGCACTATCCGAGGGCTCGTGCGATATTGGCTGACTCTTTCGGAAAATTTATGGAACGACCGCCGGTTGATGCACCTCCCGATTTCATTGAGCTGGCATATCCCCGTGTTCACTATGATGAGACGATGAAGCAGGCCGACAAGAATGGCCTCGATCCCCACCTGGTGTGGTCCGTCATACGACAGGAGAGTCTGTATGACGCATCAGCCGTGTCGCCTGCCGGTGCCTTGGGTCTCATGCAGGTCACTCCCCAGGCCTCCGGACTGGTAGGTATTTCGGGAAGACCATCCAAGAACATAGTTTTGCAGCTCCTAACCCCTCAACACAATTTGGCAATCGGAACAAAAATCTTGGCCAAAAATCTCGGGTCTTTTGACGGCAAGGTTGTTCCTGCCGTTGCCTCATACAATGCGGATATCAGGAAAGTCCGATCGTGGGTTCAAAAAAACTCTCGTTTGAAATCCGATGAGTTCATAGAATCTATTCCGTATCAGGAGACAAGAAATTACGTTAAGAAAGTCCTTGCGGGCTATCGGACATACCGAATGGTTCATAACCGCAAGGAGCTGGCCGGCCTCTGGTAGGCACTTTGCTCCTGGACATGTGAGGAAATTGGACAGAGGATTCATTGATTACTAATGGATTTTGACGCAACACCCTATTTGAAGTTGTACATCGACAAAGAAGGCCGCTGGTTCCAGAACGGGTCCGAGATCATCCATCCCGGCATTTATGTTCTGTTCTGCGGTGCCCTCGAAGCAACTGAGCGGGGGGGTTACCAGGTGAGACTTGGTAATCAGATCTGCAGGGTTGAGGTGGAAGACACCCCCTTCGTCGTGAAGAGTGTGAGTGAAGATGAGACCGGGCAGATTCTGATGAGGCTGAATGACGGTACCCTTGAGGCTTTTGATCCTGAGAAGTTTTGGATCAGTGCAGACGGCATACCCTATTGCCGGGTAAAGGGAGATGTTTTCGCCGCGCGTGTTTTGCGTCCCGCCTACTATGAGCTGTCAAGACATGTCATTGAGGAAGAGAATTCCTACTATTTTCTCACGGGGGATCGAAAAGTGCCGGTTGACCTACGTTGAGACCGGCAGAAAGATTTACCCCTGAGGCTTTTGGTAAACAGGCTAAGATTTCTATTTTGCTATGATAACTGTTTAGTGGGGGGGCTCTCAATGATGAGAGTTACGGGGCCATCATTGACGAGTTCTACTTCCATGTGTGCACCGAATACGCCTTCCTGAACATGGATACCTTTTTTTCTCATTCGATCTACGAATTCTTGGTAGTAAATGCCGGCGATGTCCGCGGGTGCTGAGTGGGCGTAGGATGGTCTTCTTCCTTTTCGGCAATCTCCGTAGAGCGTGAACTGAGAGACAACGAGAGCCTGACCCCCTGTTTCGAGCAAACTGCGATTCATCCGGCCCTGTTCGTCCGGGAAGATACGCAACTCCGACACCTTTTCCGTCATCCATTCCACTTGGTGCTGCTCGTCGTCTAAACCCACAGCGAGGAGCACGAGAATCCCAGGGCCAATTTCACCCACGACCGTACCATCAACTCTCACACCGGCTCTAAGGACTCGCTGTATCACGGCCTTCATCGGCTCTTCCTTGATACTTGTCCCACAGGAGTATAAAGGCCGGGACAAAGTCATTGGGGCTCGTTTTCATGGCATAAGAAAGCTGATCGGGGGTTAGAAACCATCCGCCAATGGCCTCTTCAAGATTGAGCACGGGCTCCTCGTCGGTGCAAGCCTGAAACAGCACGACATGTTCATATCCCGTGTCAGGGGATGGCGGCACACGAAGTATCTCTGTCAATTCTCGAGAGATGGACAGCTCTTCTCTCAGTTCCCTTTTGGCGGCTTCGAGATACGTCTCCCCTGGATCTACGTGTCCGGCGGCAGAGGAGTCAACTTTGAGTGGATATCTGTCTTTATGCGCCGACCGCTTTTGCACAAAAATCCGTCCATTTGGATTGAATACAAAGACATGAACCGCCCTATGTATCAAGTGATTTTCATGGATGGTCTTTCTCGTGGCACTCCCCACCACAAGATCCTTTTCGTCAACTATGTCAAGTATTTCACTATCGGTGTCAAACATACCGTTTCCTGGACCAAGCCGCTGTTTTCTCGTCAGCGATTACCCGTTGTCAACCGCCTGAGGAGCTTCTTGCTCTAGAGCGGCAATTTCTCCTGCACAGACAAAACCTTACGCTTTATTGATCCTTCAGCGCCTTTTCGGTCGTCTATTTTAACATTTGTGACCACGCGGCGGCATTTGGACGCCATGTTCTCGTGACATTTCTTGATTACATCGAAGACCAAATCTGAAGGTCCTTCTATCAAAGTGCCCATGGCATGAATTTCATAGTCCAGTCCGCTTTCCTTTATAATTTGGACGGACTCTGCAACGTAATTGCTCAACCCGGAGTCACCCTTGTCCAACGGGAACACGCTGAGTTCGGCCAGCATAAACGCTATTTCCTTTCACACTTGTTCTATTTGATGGATCGAGCGATAACACGGCTTCTGTGAGCATCGTCTTCTCAAGTCCCGCAGGGACAATAAAATCTCCCCCGTCAGGGGAAGGGCATCTTATTTAAGAAGATTAAGTCTGACCGGTGATTTCAATATTACGAAGGAACCATTTTCGGATTCTCGTCGATCAATTGTTCCGACATGGTCTTTGATGAGGACAGCGACTTTTTTGGCATCGTCAGGCAGCATTCTCACGCATCCGTGTGACTGATTATGTCCGATGCTCCTCGGAGAATTGGTCCCATGAAACCGATATCCGTAATCCTCTAATTTCACGGGTCCGGAAACCTTATCCTCGAAGTGTCCAACTTCTTTCTTGGACCGCACGTCCCGTTTTTTGAGCAGTGGGGCCATGGTCCCTCCGTACACCCTCTTGCTCGGCTTGTCTCCGGCTGCCCATGCCCTATCCTTTGGTGGAATCCACCACGGATTGTCATCGTAAATATGGGTGACAAAATACGTTCCCACCGGCGTGGGGAACCCGGGGCCACCGAGTCCGACCCTGCAGTGGTAGAGGGGTTGTCTCCTGCCGTCTCCTAAGTTCGAAAAAAGGGTAAATGTGTGTTCACCGTGTTTTACTTCTATCTCGAGGTAAGGAAGTGACTCCCCCGTGATCGGTCCTTCTTGACTGATTTCCGGTTGGCTTAGAGCAGAGAGTTGGACCCGGGGTTCAGGCAACTTCTCTGTATTCCCGGATTTCTTCAGTGGCGGGGACGCCACATTCCTGGTTGAATTGTCCTGGGAAATGGTAATCCCTGGTACTGGGAGCGCCTCTTGAAGGATCCCTTTTACGTATCCAGGCAGCGCGTTCCCCAGAGAAGTCGAGTTTGTTGACTCAG